>CAJQKG010000034.1 GCA_905478845.1 uncultured Luminiphilus sp. | reverse complement strand
GGCCTTCGATGCCACAGTCAGTTCACTAAACAGACTCGCAGCGCTTAGCAATGAATAAGGTGGGTAGCATAACGCGTCTTTCGTTGATCAGAGAGGGGCCGAGTGAGGTAATATGCCCGCGCCGTTTGCTCGCGCCTGACAGGACTATTGTGTTGCCCACGCTCCCTACATCGTTATTGCCGATCCTCTGGTGGGTTGCCGTATCCACTGTGGCCGCCACCCAGGCGTTAGCCGCTGAGAGCACTGCCGACGAGGTCTTATTGCCCGAGGGCGCAGTAGAGACGCTAGGCAATCCCGCTCTTTACGATCCGGTTTCACCGGCAGTAGCAGAGCGTCAAACGACTGAAGCATCGACGAACATCACCTTGGCGTCACCCCCTATCCCAGACGCCCACGAATTGACCACAGAAGTCGTCGAGGCGGATGACAATATCATTGCGCAAGCGGCTCAAGCCTTTGCCGAGTCAGAGCTGGTTTTTGTAAGGGGGTTGAGTAATGCCGCTTTCTTGCCTGTGGCGTTACTGGGCAGTGATTATTACGACGACGCCATGGTCAGTGAGGAGGGCGCGACCCCTGACGTCGCGGGTAAGCGATATC
This sequence comes from uncultured Luminiphilus sp., assembly GCA_905478845.1. Taxonomy (GTDB): domain Bacteria; phylum Pseudomonadota; class Gammaproteobacteria; order Pseudomonadales; family Halieaceae; genus Luminiphilus. Next base: position 5,401 of record CAJQKG010000034.1, on the reverse strand, counting down.
AGGTCAACACTGCGAGTCAGTATGCCGGCGTACCGTTGTTATTGAATAAGCGCAGCATGGTGGTGTTAGGGGAATACCTGGCTTACGCTGATTTTACCGTCGAAAATGGAGAGGACTTCTCGACCACCAGTGCGGGCATTGCAGCGGGTTACTTATATCAACTCACCAATGATTGGCAGCTGATGGGTGGGATACTGCCGGTCCATCATCGCTCGAGTTTAGGGGAGCGACGTAAAGATTACTGGCAAGTAATGGGGGGCGCGCTAGCGCGTTATACCCGCAACGATCGCCTGTGGTGGTTATTGGGTGTGGTGTTTGACGACTCCGATTTTGGTACGACATGGCTCCCTTATATTGGGGCCTCGCTGATTATCAACCAGGCGTGGAGTGTGAGCGCCATCTTGCCTTGGCCCCAGGTGATTTATGCCCCCAGTAAAGATTGGTTTGTTTCGGCTGGGGCGTCTTACTCAGGTTCCAGTTGGGCGGTCAATAGCAGCACCGGTGCCGTCGGATTAAACCTCAGCGGTTTCGATTTTGGTGTTGGTGGCGCCCGACGTCTTAGCGGGGCGCTGTGGATGGAAGCCACGGCGGGCATGGGAGGCTTGCGGGGTTTATCGATCAACGATGGCGATATCGCAGGCCCGGCGATTGACGTCAGTAGCTCGCCTTTTATCAGTATTAGCCTGACCCTGCGGCCTTCCTTCTCAGATTAACAACATGAGTGACGTCGGCGCCTAGGTCGCCTCCCCAGCGCCATTTTGCTACGTGCATTGTCGAGCAGACGGGCCTATTCTTACCGTAACCAACCGTGTTCGAGGTCTGTCATGCCAGCACCGTTTCGCCGCCGCACCCTAATCAAGGCTGCCGGTACTGCACTCAGCGCACTGCCTTTGAGGGGTTTTGCGTTCACCGAGGCCAGCCCGGTGCACTTTACGCACCACGTGGCCAGTGGTGATCCCTTGGCTGACCGCGTGATGCTCTGGACGAGGCTGTTGCCGGGTGACGGCGCGGTGCGTGCAGTAGGTTGCCGGTGGGAAATTGCGCCCACAGCTGAGTTCACAACCCTTGTCGCGAGCGGTACCGCCACGGCCACCCCCGAGCGCGATTACACCGTCAAAGTAGACGCTAAGGGCTTACAGCCGGGGCAGTCTTACTGTTACCGATTTGTGGCAGAGGGCGTGACCTCGCCCGTAGGATGCACCCGCACGCTGCCGGTAGGTGATGTGTCACAGTTTAAGCTCGGCGTGGCGTCTTGCTCTAATTATCCTCAGGGGTTCTTTCACGCTTATCGCGAAATGGCTAAGGCTGAGCTCGATGCGATCTTGCATTTGGGCGACTACATTTACGAATACCCGGTGGGCGAATACGTTAATCCAGCGGTTGAGCAAGGGTACGGCAGACAGGTCACCCCTGAGCACGAGCTATTGGTCCTCGAGGATTACCGGATGCGTTACGGGTTATACCGCAGTGATCCTGATCTGCAGGCAGCGCATGCGGCCCATCCGTGGATTACGGTGTGGGATGACCACGAAATCATGAATGATACGTGGCGCAAGGGAGCCGAAAATCATAATGAGGGTGAGGGGGATTTTGCTGCCCGCGTTCATGCGGCGCGGCAGGCCTACCACGAATGGTTGCCGATTCGCCCGCCCGCCGAAGGGGATCAAGGGGTGATTTATCGGTCCTTTCAGGTCGGTAACTTGGCAGATCTCATCATGTTGGACACCCGTTTGGTCGGACGTGATCAACAGCTTAATTATCTTCGCGACCTCAAGCCCGAGGATGACGTGCATGAGTTTTTACAAAAACGACTCAATGCCTCAAAACGCACCCTCTTGGGTAAGCCTCAGGAAGAGTGGCTGGCGCGCCAGCTAACCGCCAGTAAAAAGCGTGGCGCCGTTTGGCAGGTGCTCGGGCAGCAGGTTCTCATGGGTAAGCTGAGCATTCCGGAAATTCCTGCCGATGCATTAGCTAGCATGACGCTGTCAGACTATAGCCGCGCTCGTGTTGAGAGCGCGCAGCAACTCGCTCCGTTGGGTTTGCCACTGAATCTTGATGCTTGGGATGGCTACCCTGCGGCGCGCACACGGCTCTATCGAGCGCTGCTCAAATCGGCGTCTAACCCCATTTCTTTGGCGGGGGATACGCACAATGGGTGGGCCTTTAATCTAGCAGACAACAAAGGTAAGGCAGTGGGTGTTGAGATAGGCACCCCAGGCGTGACTAGCCCCGGTTTAGAAACGTACCTGCCGATGCCGTCCACCGAGATGGCGAGCTTGCTGCTCGAGAGCAGCCCAGAGCTGGCCGCGGTGGACACCGCTCAACGTGGCTGGACCGAGATGACACTGACACCCGAGGCCATGACCAGCCAGTGGCGCTTCGTGTCGGATGTGGCGTTGCCGACTTACACGACCACCACAGGTCCGCTTATGCAATGCCGTGCTGGCGCGCGCAAGCTGTCATAGCTGGGAGGTGCAGTCCGAGCTTCTCCCCTATGGCACTGATTTATCGTTCTTTCTGCGCCGTCTTAAAAAATAGCCTTCAGACCTCGCTACTTCGCGATTCTCCGGTTATTACCAAATCTGCCTTGTGACGCCAGCGATCATCTAGCGAACCATTTTTCAGGGCAATCGGAGGGCAGAGTTGGCCACAAATTAATGGGGCTGTTACCGCATTGAGTCCCGGGGAATCATGAAACCTCGCTCTTTGATTAAACCTTCGATATCACCGCGACTGGCTTTGCACCAATAATAAAGTCTGACGGTAAGAGAAAAGATCTGTCGGGGTTCGTTGTTGCTCGACGGCATTCTCCTGGCCATGCCGATCATCGTGGTGATCAGCTTGGCAATGCCGATTGCTATGTCGCAGTCAAAGTCCAAACATCAACCAGTTTGTGATTGTCGGGTTCAGCTGTGATTGAGTCTTGTATCGATTTATTTTTCGTTTCAATTTTTGACACCGTAGTATAAAGTTAAAATTAACTATACAGATGTGTTAATAAAATAACCCAGTATCGCAATGGCCATTTTTCGGCGGATGGTCTTTGAAATTGGGAGGGTCCGCAGAAAATAAAACTGCTCGATTATTACCGGCTACCTGCCTGCGATATCAATGCGCACTAGACGGATCTCAATCAGGTTCCGGAAAGGCGAAGGTACGCGTGATGCCGCCCTCATCTTCACGAAGAGCGCGATTGAGTTGGCCCAATTAAGGAGAATAAAGATGGTTTCTGAGAGCGAAGTGATGGTTAGTGTCGATAATGGTGTATTGACGATAACGCTCAATCGACCCCAGACAAAAAATGCAGCTAACAAAGCACTGGCTGACGGGGTGAACGCGGCAATCGACCAACTAGAGAGTGACCCTGATCTGCGAGTGGCCGTGATGACGGGCGCGGGGGGTACTTTTTGCTCGGGCATGGATCTTAAAGGCTTTGTCCGTGGTGAGACACCTTATATCGAAGGCCGAGGGTTTGCTGGCTTAACCGAGTATCGCACGAAGAAACCGATGATTGCGGCGGTAGAGGGTTATGCGCTGGCCGGCGGGTTGGAGATGGCCATCAGCTGCGACATGATTGTCGCCGCCGAGGATGCCAAATTTGGCATACCCGAGGTCAAGCGAGGCTTGGCAGCTGGCGCGGGTGGCTTGTATCGGCTTCCCAGACAGATCCCCGAACGGGTGGCGATGGAATTGGCCTTAATGGGCGACTTCATTTCCGCCCAGCGCGCTTATGAATTGGGCTTGATCAACCGTGTTGTCGAAAGCGGTGGCGCTCTGGCAGCTGCTCAGGAAATGGCAGCAAGAATTGCGGCGAATGGTCCCATGGCTGTGGCCGCCAGCATGATGGTCGTGAGCCAGGCGCAAGATTGGACGTTGGAAGAGGCTGCCCAGAAGCAGGGTGAGTATCTCAACCCGGTATTTTCCAGTGAAGATGCCATCGAAGGCGCTACAGCTTTTGCTGAAAAGCGTGCGCCCGACTGGAAGGGCAGGTAATACAATGCTGTGCTCGATGCGGTATCCCGCGTTCTTTGAAACTGGACCGTCTATTCAATGCAGTTGGGGGAAATTCACTAATGAAATAGCTGCCGACCGCAAGGGCCCTGAGTTTCGTCAGGGCATGCCAGGCCAGGCCAGTGCTGCTGGTATTGATTCCTGCCTGTGGCTTAGTGCATCGCCCTTAGCGCGGTCGAGGTTCTGAGTTCAGTCTGCCGTCGCCCCCTCACCGGCGAATAACTTCTGCACTTCACCGGAGGTCATGCGCCCGGAGCGATCGGTAATTTTGGCGGAATTTCCCCCTCCCGACTTTTCGCGGGTGTCTATCCCGGCCTGTCTGGCCTGCTCCCGTAGCGCGCCTACCGTGCAGTTTTCGCGGCCCAGAATGGCAATGGGGTCAAAGTTGAAGTTCTTGATGGCGTTGAGGTGGGTCACCTGATTTATTTCTTCGTCGCTGAGCCCCACGTTATCCAGTTGCCGAAAAGTGTTTTCCGGCGTCATAGGCCATGTGCTATCTGAATGCGGATAATCACACTCGAAGAGTATGTTTTCGATCCCCACGAGATCGCGATTACGCAAGCCGCTCTCGTCTTCAATAAAGCAGGTGAGAAAATGCTCTCTAAACAGTTCTGTCGGTCGTTTGCCGCCAAAGTTAGACTTGGTCCACGGGCCGTGGTGATCAAGCGTAAATTCAGCCCGTTCGAGAAAGTAGGGTACCCAGCCGACTCCTCCTTCGGTGAGTGAAATTTTCAAGTTGTCATACTTCAGCAAGAACTCACCATAGAGCCAATCCGCCGCGCTGTTAGCAATGGACATGGGAAAGGCAGCAATCCAGGCGTCGATAGGCGTGTCCGGTGACGAATGCGGTGGTTGCGCGCCGGTGCCAATGTGACAGTTGATGACCACGTCATTCTCGGCACAGACCTCCCATAGCTTGTCCCAGTGTGCGTTGTGAACGCTGGGGAAGCCATGGCATGTTGGATTGTCCGGAAAACTAATGGCCCGACACCCCTTGGCGACCACCCGCTTGACCTCATTTACCATGAGTTCGGTGTCCCAAATAGGCAGTAAGGCCAGAGGAATAATTCGCCCTGGATGGGTGCCGGCCCATTCATCGATGTGCCAGTCGTTATACGCTTCGATTACGCGTTTCGCCGCTTGCTTGTCTTTGGATTGATGGAACAGGTTGCCCGCAAAGGTAGGGAATGTGGGGAAGCAAATAGAGGAGAGGATGCCGTTGGCATTCATATCGCCAATGCGTTCATCAATCGAGTACACACCCTTGCGCATGTCTTCATAGCGTAGGGGTTCCATGCCGTACTCTTCCTTGGGCCGGCCGACCACCGCGTTCAGTCCCATATTGCCGATTTTATGACCCTCATAAAGCCAGAAATTTTTGCCGTTTTCC
>CAJQKG010000033.1 GCA_905478845.1 uncultured Luminiphilus sp. | reverse complement strand
ACATCTCCAATACGGTCAAGACAACGCCGGACATGTATCCAGGCTCTTATGCCCGATCGGCACTGAAGCGGGGATTAGCGTTAGAGAAAACCCTTGGCGCCAATCCTTATGCCTTTGGCATGATCGGCAGTACCGACGATCACACCTCGCTTGCGACCGCAGAGGAAGACAACTTTTTTGGCAAATTTGCCAACTCGGAGCCGGGAATTCGCACCTCAGATTCACGAATGGCAGGCCTCAATGCCGACTGGGAGTTAGGCGCCTCAGGTCTTGCAGCGGTGTGGGCGCCAGACAATACGCGCAGCGACCTCTTCGCCAGCATGAAGCGCCGCGAAGTGTATGCGACCACCGGCTCACGCATTGTTTTGCGCTTTTTCGGCGGCTGGCAGTTTGCTGCTGACAGTGTCCACAGCCCCTACTTTGAGACGATTGGCTACCGCGATGGTGTGCCCATGGGTGGAGAGCTATCCAAACAGGACGAGCCGCGTGCCCCATCGTTTATGGTGCAAGCAATGAAAGACCCTGACGCGGCTAATCTAGATCAAGTACAGATTATTAAAGGCTGGATCGATGCCAAGGGCATGACGCATGAGCAAATCTACTACGTAGCGCTTTCCGATGATCGCGGTATCGACCCTGCAACCGGGCAGCCAGAACTGGTTGGCAGCACCGTCGACCTCGAGACCGTCTCCTTTTCAAATACGATCGGGGCCGCACAACTGAGTGCCCAATGGACCGATCCCGAGTTTGATGCCTCGCAGGCCGCTTTTTATTACGCGCGAGCCATCGAAATCCCACGTCCCCGATGGAGTGAGTACGACCGAAAATACTTTGGAGACGACTTTGCTAACGCACCGCGCACGGTGCAAGACCGCGCCTACTCGTCTCCTATTTGGTATCGCCCTGAATGACCGCGCGATCAACGGCCAGCGTGCCCAGAGACAGGCGTTAATACTGGACACATTCGAGACGGTCGCAATGAAAATTAATCACTGATAAGGTATCGGATAGTAGAAAATAAGGGGGCGATAGCGACGCCTCAAGAACAGAATACGCAGCACATAAGAATCATCACTTTGGGGGGCGCGGCCAGTGGCCGGGCGAAGTGAACAACGTGAAACCAACTGATCTCCGGGACCCGGAATATTTCCATAAAGTGGTCGATTGCCAGTATGCGTGTCCTGCGCACACACCGGTTCCTGAATATATCCGGCTCATCGCTCAGCAGCGATACGACGACGCCTATATGGTGAACTGGGAATCGAATGTATTTCCCGGCATTTTAGGACGCACCTGCGATAGGCCCTGCGAGCCCGCTTGTCGGCGTGGCCGCGTCGAAGAGGAGCCCGTGGCCATTTGTCGGCTCAAGCGGGTGGCTGCGGACAACAAAGGTTCGATTACCGATCGTCTTCCCCGCATTCCGAGACAGAAGAACGGCAAACGGATTGCTTTGATCGGGGGCGGCCCCGCTTCCTTGACCGTCGCACGAGATCTTGCGCCGCTGGGCTACCAATTAGACCTCTATGACAGCCAACCCGCGGGAGGCGGCTTCATGCGCAGCCAAATACCCTCGTTTAGGCTGCCACCCGAGGTGCTCGACGAGGAAGTCGACTACGTGCTCAACATGGGCATTGAGTCACACTTTGATACCTATGTAGAAAGCCTCAAATCCATCATTGATAAAGGCTACGACGCCATCTTTGTTGGCACAGGCGCCCCTCGAGGCAGCGATCTGGATCTGCCGGGTCGCCAGGAATGTGAAAAACAGATTCACGTGGGTATCGAGTGGCTGGGGTCTGTCGCCTTTGAGCATATCCAAAAGGTAGGCAAACGCGTCCTGGTGCTGGGTGGCGGCAATACCGCGATGGACTGCTGCCGCACGGCTCGCCGACTCGGTGGAGAGGATGTCAAAGTGGTTGTGCGCTCCGAATTCGCGCGCATGAAGGCCTCACCTTGGGAAATCGAGGATGCTCAGGAAGAGGATATTCCGATTCTGAATAATCATGTCCCAAAAGAGTTTGTCCACGAAGATGGCAAGTTAACTGGCATGCGGTTTGATCAAGTCGATGTGGTGTACGACGCGTCAGGCAAGCGCAATCTTGTCCCAACGGGAGAGGAGATCTTTTTTGCCGCCGACGAGGTGCTCATTGCCATCGGCCAAGACAATGCCTTTCCCTGGATTGAACGAGATCTGGGTATCGAGTTTGGCAAGTGGGAGATGCCTCAGGTCGATAAGCGCACTTTCCAATCCAGTAACGCGAAGGTGTTCTTTGGGGGCGACGCCGCTTTTGGCCCAGAGAACATTATCACCGCAGTAGCACACGGGCATCAGGCTGCGGTGTCGATAGATCTTTTTCTATCCGGCAAACCGACCCATCAACGCCCTGCCCCCGGCGTGAATTTAATCAGTCAAAAAATGGGAGTGCACGAGTGGAGCTACGATAATCTTGTGACCGTGGACCTCCGTGAGAAGGTGCCCCACGTTGATAAAGTCACCGCGCTGAAAGATCGTAAAGTCGAGGTAGAACTCGGATTTGATATCAACGCGGCTTACCGCGAGGCTGAGCGGTGTCTCAACTGCGATGTACAAACCGTCTTTGACGGTGCCAAGTGTATTGAATGCGACGGCTGCACTGATATCTGCCCTACTGACTGCATCAATTTCATTGATAACGCCGATGAGACAGCGCTGCGTCGAACACTGCGTGCCCCCGCCAATGACGCAACCCAAGATCTTTATGTCTCCGAGGCGCTTGTGCAAACCCAGCGCATCATGGTCAAGGACGAAAACGTCTGTCTGCACTGTGGCTTATGCGCAGAACGCTGCCCCACTGGCGCTTGGGACATGCAGCGGTTCCTATACTCGGTGACTAAGGCGGGCTAACCATGCAACCCAAAGAATCGATTAATGATTTTGTGATCAAGTTTGCCAACGTCAATGGCACCGGATCGGCCAGCGCCAATGGCATGTTTGCCAAAGCCATCTTTCGGATGGGAATACCCGTAAGCCCAAGGAACATTTTTCCGTCCAATATCCAAGGGCTGCCCACCTGGTATGAAGTCCGTGTCAGCCAAGATGGTTATCTTGGCCGGCGTGGCGGCATCGACATGATGGTCAGTGTCAACCCACAAAGCTTTGCTAAGGATGTTTCCGAGGTGGAGCCAGGTGGCTATATGGTCTACGACACCACCAAACCGTTGGACCTTCGTCATGTCCGCCGAGATGTGAATTACCTTGGCATCCCACTGACCGAAATGTGCTTGCGCGAATATACTGATTCTCGCCAACGCCAGCTCTTTAAAAATGTGATCTATGTGGGCGCTCTCGCGGCACTCCTCAATATCGATTTCGCGATATTAAAAGACCTTGTCCGCGAACAATTCAAAGGCAAAGAGAAACTGATTACCCCGAATATTCATGCCCTAGAAATGGGCCATCAATATGCGTCTACCCACTTCACCTGTCCGCTCGGCATTCACCTGAAAGCCGGGGAGCAAACGCCCAAGCACATAGAGGAATTTGATCAAATTCTCATGGATGGCAATACGGCCACGGCATTAGGGGCTGTCTATGCTGGCGCAACGGTAGCGGCTTGGTATCCCATTACGCCGTCGACATCGGTTGTCGATGCGTTCGAAAAATATTGCCGACGACTGAGAATTGACCCAGGAACAGGCAAAAAAAACTACGCGATCGTCCAAGCCGAAGATGAACTCTCTGCCATGGGAATGGTGATCGGTGCCAATTGGAACGGTGCTCGCGCGTTTACCGCAACCAGCGGGCCGGGTATCTCGCTGATGAGCGAGTTTTTGGGTCTCGCCTATTTTGCCGAGGTCCCTGCAGTGCTCGTGGACGTGCAACGCGCCGGGCCCTCTACCGGCATGCCGACACGCACACAGCAATCGGATATTTTTGCCGCGGCATACGCCTCTCATGGCGATACCAAGCACGTCCTGCTGTTTCCAGCCACGCCAGCCGAATGTTTTAGCATGACTGTCGAAGCCTTTGATCTTGCCGAGCGGCTGCAGACGCCGATCATTATGATGAGTGATTTAGATCTGGGTATGAACGAGTGGATGTCGCCACCTTTGGAGTTCGACGACAATTACCGCTACGACCGGGGCAAGGTGCTGACAGGCGAAGAGCTCGAAGCAATGACCGAGCGTTTTGGCCGTTATCTAGACGTCGATGGCGACGGTATTCCTTACCGGACCTACCCGGGAGCACACCCCACCAAAGGCGCTTACTTCACTCGGGGCAGCTCAAGAGACGAGTATGCCGCTTATACCGAAGACGGTGATGTTTATGTCCGCAACATGGACCGGCTGCTGCAAAAATTCGAAACAGCAAAATCATTGGTGCCAGAAGCGAAGATTAAAATGGCAGAAGCGCCCACCAAAGACGCGCTACTGTTCTTTGGGACCACCGCTTCGCCCGCTTATGAAGCATTAGAGATGCTCGAAAAGGAAGGCATTCATCTAGACACCCTGAGACTGAGATCTTTTCCTTTCACGCAAGAAGTAGAAGACTTTATTGAAGCCCACGATCGGATTTTTGTCATTGAGCAAAATAGAGACGGTCAGATGCGACGTCTGCTGCTTAATGAAACCAACGTTGAAGCCAACGCCAAGCTTGTCTCGGTGGTGGAATACGACGGACTCCCAGTAACAGCACGAAAAATTGCTACCGTGATCCGCGGGCATTTAGGCGTCAATAACGTCACGCCACTGGTACCGCAGGAAAAGGAAACCGCCTAATGACTTACGCTAAACCTGCCTTTCGTCATCCCGACTCCAAGACCAACGAGGTGGGTTGTACGCGCCGCGATTACGAAGGTGGACTGTCGACACTCTGTGCCGGCTGCGGCCATGACTCTATCAGCGCCGCGATTATCGACGCTTGCTTTGAGCTCTCGATTGAACCGCATCGAGTCGCCAAACTCTCCGGCATTGGCTGCTCATCGAAAACACCCGCTTATTTTCTCAGCGGCTCACATAGCTTCAATAGCGTGCATGGGCGAATGCCATCGGTTGCCACAGGCGCCAATGTGGCCAATAGAGACCTGATTTACATTGGCGTCTCTGGAGACGGTGATACCGCCTCGATTGGTATGGGTCAGTTTGCGCATGTGATGCGCCGCAATTTGAACATGACCTACATTGTCGAAAACAACGGCTGTTATGGCCTCACCAAAGGTCAAGATTCCGCCACCATGGATACCGACTCTGTCAGTAAAAAGGGGGATATCAATCCCTATATGCCGATTGACTTGGTGCGCTTGGGCATTGAGGTTGGCGCAACCTTTGTGGGGCGCAGCTTCTCAGGTGACAAAGCGCAGCTGGTCCCGCTCATTAAGGCGGCGCTCAGCCATCGTGGGTTTGCCTTGCTGGATGTGATTTCACCCTGCGTCACCTTTAACAACCACCAAGGCTCAACGAAGAGCTACGCTAATTTCCGCGAGCATAACGAAGCGATGCCGGTCGATTTTGTTCCACGCCGGGAGGCGATCACCACCAGCTACGATGCCGGCATGGTGCAGGAGGTGTGCCTGCACGACGGCTCGGTGCTGCGTCTACAAAAAGTGAATAATGAGTACAACATCGAGGATGCCCAATCTGCGTTGGATGCGATTGCACATCACACCAAGCAAGACCGCATCTTAACGGGATTACTCTACATTAATCGCGACAGTGAAGAGCTTCACGATGTGCTGCAGACTGCCTCGAAGCCGCTCAATACTTTGACGCAGCGTGACTTATGCCCTGGCTCTCGCTTTCTCGACTCGATTAACGCTGGTCTACGCTAAGCTTTGCGCTCTGCGCTCATAGCGCGTCCGTTGCGGCGTTGATAACCGAACCTACCCGGTACTACTTTGAGCAACCACTGCGCCTCATCACAACGACGGGCATGCTGAGCACTGATTTCTAGTACGTCGACACCCGCCTCTAACAGCATCGGAAATTGATCTGGGAGAAGATCCCCCACTACCTCGAGGCGACCTGTGAAACCCATTAATCGCAACTGCCTAGCGAGCGTAAACACCCGACCGTCGGAGAAATTGGTCACCATTAACCCAATAACGGGCTCTGCTAGCCAAGCGTTCAAAACCGATAGCGAAGCCACCTCGGACACCCGCTTGTCCGCACGCTGAGACCGCTCTTGTTGCGGCGCCATGAAGCTACCACCGCGATCTACTCTGACTGCATCCGTCACATCGCTCACCCTACCGAGACCGCAATAACATCGGGATTTTGGTGCAATCCACACTCTACTTTCTCCTGCCCTCGCCAACGGCCTGCTCTCATTTCCTCCCCCTGTGCCACCTGAGAAGTACACGGCGCGCAGCCAATGGACGGGTACCCCGCGCTGACGAGTGGATGTACCGGGAGTTGGTGCTCGGCTTGATAAGATGCGATGCGGTCCGCACTCCAATCAGCCAGCGGGTTAAATTTCCATGTGTTGTAGCCTTCGTCCCACTCAATACGCTCTAGCCGAGCACGCCCGGCTGAGTGGAACTGCTTTTGTCCGCTAATCCATCCGCCATAGGGCCTGAGCGCGCGCTTTAACACCTGCACCTTTCTGACCGCACAACAACGATCTGGATCTGTTTGATGCAGCATACCCGCCTCGTCGTAGCGCTTTTCCGACAGCGGATCAATGCCAATGGTCTGGGCTCCCTGCAGCCCCAACCGAACAATGAGCTCATCTCGGTAGGCCAGTGTTTCTGGAAAATGAAAACCCGTATCGAGAAACACCACACGGGTCATAGGGTTAAGCGTTGCGACCAAGTGGAGTAATACGGCGCTCTCTGCGCCAAAACTTGATACGGCTGCCAGCTCACCAAATGGTGTTTGCTGAGCCAGTAGCCGCGCCAAAAAGGCTTGCGTATCCAGTCTGGCAAGCGCCTCAGATGCAGCGCTCACAGTCGACGCGTCAGGCAATGCAACCGACGCACTATTAAGCGGCATCTCGACTCACCTCATAAAGCGCTGCGCGAAAGGGCTCAGTGCCCAACCTTTCTACAGAGGCCGCAAACGTCTCAGATGGCGACAAGCGAAGGGCAAGAAAGGTGTCTAGCATCCGATCCAGTGCCAGAACCAAATCGTCTTCACTGAAACCAGGGCCCATTTTGTCGCCTAGTTTTGCCGCTAACCCGCCGCGCCCTCCCAGCGTCAGTTGATAATTTTCAACGCCCGCTTTATCCAGCCCCAAAATACCAATGTCACCGATATGATGGTGACCGCAGGCATTGATACAACCGGATATTTTTATTTTCATTGGCCCCAAGGTGCGCTCGCGCGCTTGGTAGCGCAGAGACAGTCTTTGGGCAATGGGTATAGAACGCGCAGTCGCTAACGCACAGTAGTCCATGCCCGGACACGCAATCAAATCTGATACCAAACCGATATTTGCTGTTGCCAACTGGGCAGAACAGAGCCGCTGATAAACATCAGGCAGGTCAGCCTGCGCAATGTGAGGCAACACAATATTCTGCTCGTGACTGACACGTAATTCACTGAACCCATACTGTTCAGCGATATCTGCCAAACATCGCATCTGTTCAGCGCTTGCATCGCCGGGCGTTTGACCATGCGCTTTTAAACTCACGGTAACGGATGCGTAGCACTCCTGCTTATGAGGGTTGACGTTGCGCTCCACCCAGTCACGGAAGGCAGGTACGGTATCAATCTGTTCGAGATACGGCTCGATATCCCGCTCCGGAAAAGCAGGCACCGTAAAGTGATCCATAATGTCCTGTAACTGAGTCAATTCTGCGGAGCTGCACGCGGCGCTCACCTCGGGTAAAACTGACTCTACTGAGGCTTTAAAAGCCTCCTCTCCCATCGCCTGAAGCAGAATTTTAATCCGCGCCTTATATTTATTATCGCGACGTCCGGCAAGATTATAGACCGACAAAATGGCTTCAAGATGGGGCAGCAGCGCTTCTGTCGCGACCCCCTGAAATAGCCGCTTGCCCACCACAGGTGTTCGTCCTAATCCGCCTCCCACATAAATATCGAAGGCAATATCCTCACCCGACTGCACCAGTCGCAGCCCAATATCATGCGCTTTGATCACCGCTCGATCGACGGACCCAGCGCTAATGGCAATCTTGAATTTACGCGGTAAAAATTGGAATTCGGAATGATCGGTGGACCACTGACGAATCCATTCTGCATAAGGCCTAGGGTCAGTAACTTCATCTAAAGCGGCACCCGCAAAATGATCTGTGGTCACGTTGCGAATCGTATTTCCACTGGTCTGTATTGCGTGCATATCTGCTGTGGCGAGCGCCGCGAGAATATCGGGTGTATCGACCAGCAATGGCCAATTAAACTGGATATTTTGCCGTGTCGTAAAATGACCGTAGCCTCGATCCCACCGCACCGCAATATCTGCCAGTGCACGCATTTGCCGACTCGATAAAGTGCCGTACGGTATCGCCACCCGGAGCATATAAGCATGTAACTGGAGGTAAACTCCGTTCATTAGGCGTAACGGCTTGAACTCCTCTTCCGTAAGCGCGCCTGAGAGCCGTCGCCCGACTTGGTCTCGAAACTGAGCAACCCGCTCCCTCACAAAATCCTCATCAAACGCGTTATAGCGGTACATCAGGCTTGTCTCGCCACGCCAACATCAGACGAACGCTTTCGTAAATTCATAGTAGACACCACGGGCAAAGCCGTTCGGGCATGACTCGTCTTGTCTGCCATGGGCACTAGTGACACGCCCAACACACCTAGTGTGTCCGTGTTATCACTGACTTTTTGATCTGGCACACCCGTGCCATGAAGGATGATCGCCTGTGTCACATCGTTGACCCACTGTTGGTGACTGCCGAGGTAAAGCACCTCTCCAGTGGCAAGGCGATTACAGATATTATAGCGGCGCATCATTGGCTCCCTCGTTGCCAGCGATCACGTAAGGTGCAATCGCTGTGGCTCGTATTGACTCACGATAATGAGTGGGTTCAGGTGTCTCATCTGACGCCGCAATGGCGACAAGGTAGACCCCCAAAACGACTAATTCATCATCAATGGTTTTTGCAGTTTCAGCAGCCGCCTCTGCACAGTGAAACGGCAATGCGTTCTTTATCTTGCTCACCCATTGCCGCCCCCTCCCCCAAAAAACCACTTCGCCGGTAGTGAGTCGATTGGCGGTAATGACGACTGGCGGCTTAATACGAGGCATAGTGCGCTGCATCCGCTGTGCCAACTAAACTACCGTGCGCCCGCAGGTCGCTAGCGCCCACTGCGCCTGCAACGCCCACTAAAATCATTAAAGGCCCTTCAAACTGTTGCGCATCGAGTGCCTCAACGAATCCGCCCAAATGGCTGACAAAGGCGCGCTGATCCCGACGGGAAACATTTTCAATACAGGTGACCGGCGTCATCGCATTTGCACCGTGCATCAGCAATCGCCCCTGTAAAAAAGCCGCCGTCCTGCGGCCCATATACACTGCTAATGTTTGATCCGTGTCGACCAACTGCTGCCAATCGTGCTCCGCGTACCCCTTGGCATCATGAGCCGTTAGAAAGGTAACCCGTGTGTTTCGTTCTCGCTGCGTCAGAGACACCTGCAGTGTCGCGGCGGCGGCCGCCGCCGCCGTGACGCCAGGAATCACCTGAGTCTTAATCCCAGCGGCAGTCAGTGCACTTAACTCCTCGTCCAGCCGGCCAAACATACCGGGGTCACCCCCCTTTAACCGCACCACCACCTGACCCTGTGACGCTTCACGTAACAAATGCGCACTGATATCAGCCTGAGGCACTGATGCGCCGAAACCTTTCTTCCCCGCATTGATAAATTTTGCTTCTTTTCTAGCAAGATCCAGAATTGAATCGCCGACTAATCGGTCATAAACAATCACGTCTGCCTCTTGTATCAAACGACGCGCTTTGACCGTTAGCAAGTCTGGATCGCCCGGGCCTGCTCCAACAAATATCACCTCTCCCTCCGGAGCCGCGAACGCTTGATGCTGTGCCAGCAGCGTTGACAAAGTACTCTCCAAGGCCGCGGGAGACAGATCTGCCTGTTGCGTTGAACGCTGGAAGAAATCAGTCCAAAAACGCCTACGAGGCAAACCGGGTAACAACTGTCTGACCCGATGACGGAAATGCCGGGCTGCTCGCGCAACCGTGCCCAGATGGATCGGTAACGTCGATTCCAACTCCAGCTTGATTTGTTGCGCCAACACCGGCGCAGAGCCTTCGGTCCCAATCGCGACCACAACGGGGTCCCGGTCCACTATTGCCGGCGTAATAAAGTCGCAGGCATCAGGGCAGTCAACCACATTCACCCATATACCGGCTTCCCTCGCCAACTGCGCAATCCGAGCATTCTCGTGGTCGCAGTCACTGGCGGCGTACACTAGGCGAGCCGTCTTCAGATCAGCTAGATCGCAAGCCCTTGTCTCCAGCTGCAGTCGGCGCTCATGGCACCACTGCAACAGGACAGGCGTGGGCTGGGTACTGAACAGCATGACGTTAGCGGTCGTCTTCAGCAGAGCGCGACATTTCGCTTCGGCCAGCAGACCATCACCGACGACAATCGCCTGACAATGTCGCGTTGACACAAAAATGGGTAGGTATTCCATGGGGCGCCAGCCTAACCAAACCCACCTAATAACGAAAATATTTTAAAATAATGGCCTTATAACCAAATAAATAGAAAATAATTTCTTATTACTGCTTAAATACAGTATATTTTCTTTTATTTGGCATGAGATATTCGAATGAAGCTTGATTACATCGATAAAGTCTTACTGACGTTATTGCAACGTGACTGCACGCTGTCGTTAGAACAGCTCGCTGCACGAACAGGATCTAGCAAGACACCCGTATGGAATCGGGTGAAAAAACTGAAGCAACGGGGTGTCATACGTGACGAAGTGGCACTGTGTGACCCCGATGCGCTCGGCTTGGCGGCCTGTTTCTTTGTACTGATACAGACGAGTGAACACGACGCCGCCTGGCAACAACAGTTCCTCAGCGCGGTTCGCAGCCGCACCGAAGTCATGGAAGCGCATCGTCTAGCGGGCGATGTCGACTATATCCTTAAAGTCAGAGTCGCCGACGCCAAAGCCTACGACCAGTTTTATCAGGGTCTCATTGCCGACGTGAAGATTTTTAAAGTCACCGCGCTATTGTCGATGGAAGAAGTGAAGTACAGCACAGCGATGACCATCGCGAGTGATGCTACGGAGTGAATTGGTCGCGCTGGCTAATGAGTCAAGCGAACCCAGTCTTTGCTGCTGAGCGAGCATCAACGCTCGGAATCACGCGCCTCGTCTTGAAGGCTGGCCCAAAAGACCTTGAAGTAAATCGCCATCGACCACAATGTCAGCACGACCGCTATCCCCAGTAATATGAGGCCTAGCAAGCGAAAATATTCGCCCGCTGGCTCAGAGGGATACCACAATAAGATCGGGATGGCCGTCATTTGAAACCCGGTCTTCAACTTCGCCAACGAGGTCACCGCCACCGACGCCCGATTGCCCGCCTGCGCCATCCATTCGCGCAACGCACTCACCACAATCTCGCGACCAATCACCACCATCGCCGCCAAGGTAATAAAGACGCTATCCATTCGATGGAGCAGCAAAATCAACGCCACCGACACCAGTAGCTTGTCGGCAACAGGATCCAGAAACGCACCAAATTCCGAGGTTTGATTCATTTTGCGCGCAAGCCAACCGTCGAGCCAGTCAGTAATACTCGCAACGATAAACACCAGCGCCGCACCCACCGTCGATATCGGCTGCGGGAGGTAATAGAACACGACCATCAACGGTATGGCCAAGACTCTGAGAGCCGTCAGCAAATTAGGTAGGTTCAGTGGCACGCATTACTCCCAGTCAACACAACTCGATTCTCGCACAGCGCCTCATGCTCGTGTGGGTCAATCATTTACCGTATGCAGGTGTTCATAAATAGTACGTGCAATGGTAGCGCTGATCCCCTTAATTTTAGCCAACTCTTCAATACCGGCATTCTCGATGGCTTTTGCGCTACCAAAATGGCGCAGTAACTCACGCCGGCGCTTAGCACCGACTCCCGGGATTTCCTCTAATACGGACTGCTTCCTCGCCTTAGCACGGCGACCGCGATGACCGCTGATGGCAAAACGATGAGCCTCATCTCGAATCTGCTGTATTAGGTGTAAACCCGGGTGATCGCCCCGCAAGCGCATTTCCGTGCCGGAGTCCGCATCGACAAGCGTTTCAAAACCGGCTTTTCGGGTGGTCCCTTTGGCCACACCGATCACTTTGACACTGCTGATGTCGTAGGTCGCTAAGACTTGTCGAGCTTGACTCACCTGCCCCTTCCCCCCGTCGATAAATAAAATGTCGGGCAGTTGCCCTTCTCCGTTCGCCAACCGCTTGTAGCGCCGCTCTAACGCCTGCTGCATCGCCGCATAGTCGTCACCCGGGACAATACCGTCGATATTGAACTTACGGTAATCGGCTTTGCGTGCGCCATTACCATCAAACACAACACACGAGGCAACGGTGGCTTCACCCGAACTATGACTGATATCAAAACACTCCATGCGCAAGGGAATACTCTCCAGATCCAGCGCTCTCCGCAGTGATTCCAGTCGGCCCGCCATCGTTTGCTTTCCCGCTAAAAACGATCTCAAGTTTGTTTCCGCCGTTTGCACGGCCATCTGCAACCAGCGCGCCCGTGCATCACGGACACTATGTTTAATGGACACTTTGCGACCCGATTCCGCTGCCAAGGTATCTTCGAGCAAACCTTGATCATCAATGCGGTGACTCAGCACGATTTCCTGAGGAATTTGCTGCTCAGTGGACAAGTAAAACTGAGGCAAAAAAGCCTCCAATATGGCGGTGGGCGCCTCATCCAGTCGAGTATTAGGATAGTAGCTACGACTCCCTAATACCCTTGCCTCACGGACAAAGAGGACCTGTATGCAAGCGTGACCATGCTCGGAGAAAACCGCCATCAAATCTAAATCACCGCGCGTGCCTTCGATACTCTGAGTAGATTGGACATTTTGCAACTGGGCGATTTGGTCGCGTAAATCGGCTGCGTCTTCGTACGCCAATGCTGCAGCAGCCGTCTCCATTTCGTCAGCCAAGCGCGACATCAGCTCATGTGATTGACCATTCAGAAATAACGTCGATTTCTCAACTTGCTCTTGGTAATCCTGATCAGACACCAGTCCAACACAGGGGCCCGAGCACCGACCAATCTGATACTGCAAGCAAGGACGCGAGCGATTGCGAAAGTAGCTGTCACGACACTGACGCACCTTGAATACCTTCTGCATCAGATGCAACGTCGATCGCACTGCGCCAGAGCTCGGATACGGTCCAAAATAAGTGCCTTTGCGCCGCTTAGCGCCGCGATGAAAACTTAATCGCGGCCAGCGATCGTCGGAAGACAGGTAAATATAGGGATAGGATTTATCGTCTTTCAGCAGGATATTATAAGGGGGTCGATACTGCTTAATGAGGTTGTGCTCTAACAGCAACGCGTCTCGCTCAGTACTGGTGACGGTGACCTCAATGTTGGCTATCTTGGCGACTAGCGCCATCGTTTTTGTCGACAAGCCTGACGGGCGGAAGTAGCTCGTGACCCGACTTTTCAGATTTTTAGCCTTGCCAACGTAGAGCAGCCCGCCCTCCCGATCAAACATTTGATAGACACCCGGACGCGAGGTCAGCTGTGCAAGGTAAGACTCAGCATCAAAATCACTCATCAGGACGCGATCTGCTCGGGGTGACCCAGTACTCGCGGTTCTAGTTCTAGAGTCAGAC
>CAJQKG010000032.1 GCA_905478845.1 uncultured Luminiphilus sp. | reverse complement strand
CCTACTATTTTTTCCCTCGAACCGAATGATGCGCGTAATCTGGCGATTCTGTGTGGGCAACTGGATATCCATTTGCGCCAAATCGAGAGCCGATTGGGCATCACAATTTATAACCGCAGCAATGACTTTGAGCTGCATGGCAGTGAGTCTCGCTGCAAGATGGGCGCGTCGTTACTCACCTCACTCTACGCCGACATTACCAATGGCATTCAGCTAAGTCCCGACGTGATTCACCTTCGATTACAGGACGCCGATCTCGAGATGCTCAACGAGACTGAGCCGACGAATACGAGTATCGAGTCGACAAGCCTTATCCGAACCAAACGTGTCTCTGTGAGGCCTAGGGGCCAGAATCAGCGTGACTACGTGGCGGCAATCAACCATCACGACATTAATTTCGGCATTGGACCAGCTGGAACGGGTAAAACATACTTGGCGGTGGCCTGCGCTGTGAGGGCGCTGCTCAACGAACAAGTCAAACGCATTTTGCTCGTCCGCCCCGCCGTCGAAGCAGGTGAGCGTCTTGGGTTTTTACCTGGCGACCTGTCCCAAAAAGTGGATCCTTACCTCAGGCCCCTCTACGACGCGCTCTATGAAATGCTCGGATTCGAGACGGTGAGCAAGTACATTGAACGCCATATTATCGAGGTGGCACCCCTAGCATTTATGCGAGGCAGAACCCTTAATCACGCTTTTATCATTCTTGACGAAGCCCAAAACACCACCCGCGAACAGATGAAAATGTTTTTGACGCGTATTGGGTTTGGCTCCACCGCAGTCGTCACCGGTGACACAAGCCAAATTGACCTGCCTCGAGGCACACAGAGCGGGCTAACGCATGCGGCGCAGGTGTTAGAAGACGTAGAGGGGATCGCCTTTACGCAATTTGGCATCAAAGATGTCGTCCGTCATCCCGTTGTCCAGCGCGTTGTCAGCGCTTACGAAGCCCACGAGCAGCTAGCGGCCGTGCATCCAAGGGGGGATAAAACATGAATCTCCTGATGACCGTTGAACGCACCACGCTCATGCAAACCCCTGAGGATGATGCGATACAGCTATGGGTCACACAAGCAGTCGCAGCCGCAAACCGCAGCGTGCCCTCATCACCGGAGCTTTCCATCCGTATTACCGATATGGATGAAGCCGCCCAGTTTAATGAGACCTATCGTGACAAGACCGGGGCGACCAATGTGCTGTCATTCCCCGCTACACCACCGCCCGAAACCGACTCTGGATTATTAGGGGATCTCGTGATCTGTGCGCCACTTGTTATCAAAGAGGCTAAAACACAAGACAAGCAAGCCACTGCCCATTGGGCCCACTTGGTGATGCATGGCGTTTTTCATCTGCTGGGGTATGACCATCAGACTGCCGCTGAAGCAGAGGCGATGGAAATGTTGGAAATCGACGCCCTCGCCAGCCTCGGTTATGCAAACCCCTATGACATCCCTGCACCGTTAGAGAGTCGCTAATCGTGAACGATGATCGAAAACTAGAGGCGGAGGAGCGATCTTGGTTGGATCGACTCACCCACTTCATCAGCGGTGAACCGCAAACAAAATCAGACCTAGAGGACGTCCTCTCATTAGCCGAAGCGCACGAGATCATCGATCAAGATGCGCGCAAAATTATGGAAGGCGCGCTGCTTGTCACTAACATGCAGGTGCGTGACATCATGATCCCACGAGCACAAATGATCGTCATCGATTCAGACGAAAGCGTGCAAGAAGCGCTGCCAAAAATCATTGATGCAGGACACTCTCGCTTTCCCGTCATTGGGGATGGCATCGATGATGTGATCGGGATTTTACTCGCAAAGGATCTTTTACCGCTGGTTGAAAACGAAAGTGCCCCTCCCACCCTGCGTGAATTAATGCGCCCAGTGATCGCCGTACCGGAGAGTAAACGACTGAACGTTTTGCTAAGGGAGTTTCGGCAAAATCGAAATCATATGGCCATTGTCATTGACGAATACGGCGGCATCGCAGGATTGATCACGATCGAAGATGTGCTAGAAGAGATCGTCGGAGAAATCGAAGACGAGACCGACGTGGCCGAGAAAAAGCCCATACGACCGATGAACGACGGCACTTTTTTTGTCGAAGCACTCACCGCAATTGACGACTTCAATGCCTTTTTTGATACGACGTTTAGCGATGACGAGTTCGACACGATCGGCGGCGTTGTCGTCAATGCATTTGGTCAGCTGCCCAGTCGTAATCAGTCGATCCAGCTCAACGATTTTGAGTTCAGCGTCATCCATGCAGACGAGCGTCGCCTTTCCAGTCTTAGGGTGAGGTCTGTGGCTGATATTGACTCAGGCGAGTAGTGGTTTCTCTCCGAACGCGGATCCTTGGCTTTGCCCTATTAGCGGGTATGCTCTTTCCGCTCGGGTTATCACCGACTGGGTTTTGGCCCCTTATCCCTCTGAGTGCGGGCGCGCTTTTCGCACTGCTTGAATGGCAACGGTCTCAGCCCGCTTTTCGCCTCGGCTATCTGTATGGCATCGGTTTCTTCGGTGTCGCCGTGTCCTGGGTTTATGTCAGCATCCATACTTACGGTGCAACACCGGCTTGGCTGGCGATCACTTTAACGCTGGTATTTTGCAGTGGGCTCGCGCTTTTTTTTGGCGCGCAACTATATTGTTTTCA
Organism: uncultured Luminiphilus sp.; assembly: GCA_905478845.1. Taxonomy (GTDB): domain Bacteria; phylum Pseudomonadota; class Gammaproteobacteria; order Pseudomonadales; family Halieaceae; genus Luminiphilus. The sequence goes on along the minus strand of CAJQKG010000032.1, from coordinate 32,500 downwards.
GCGCTTATCGAGTCAGCATGCTGGCTGGCGAGTGATTCAGTTTGCCTCATTGTGGGTACTGTTCGAATGGCTCAGAAGCTGGGTACTCACCGGCTTTCCCTGGGGTTATGCAGGTTACGGCGCTATCGCCTCTCCCGTGAGCGGATGGGCCCCGTTATTAGGTGTTTATGGCTGCTCCTGGCTATTGATTGCAATGGGTTGCACTTGGGTCATGCTGTTACGACGCCCTCGCGTTATCTCGCAGTGGGCCATCAGTCTCGGTATGACGGGGTTCATCCTATTATCGGGCCAACTGTTCACCACCGTGACGTGGACAAAAGCGTTGGGCGATCCGCTTACCGTAGCCATTGTGCAACCCGCGGTGCCACTGGCTAAGAAATGGAGCCGAGGACACCGCAGAGACATTCTTAGCGACTTAGCACTCACTACCGAGCCCCTGTATGCCACACATGACCTGATTGTCTGGCCAGAATCTGCATTGCCGGGCTATCGCGATCAGATGCAAGGGTTTTTGACCTCAATTCATACTCAAGCGGCAGCCCACGATGCCACGGTCATTACAGGCATACCCAGTCGTGACAACGAGGGACGTTACAACAGCATCGAGGCCTTGGGTCGCGGATCCGGGATCTATCACAAACAAAAGCTGGTCCCCTTTGGTGAATATATTCCCTTCGAACCGTGGCTCAGAGGGGTCATTGGTTTTTTCGACCTACCCATGTCGCAGTTCAGCCCTGGCCCCCCTGGCCAAGCGCCGCTGGTCATAGACGACCTAGCGATAGCACCCTTCATCTGCTACGAAATCGTCTATCCCGATTTTGTCGCAGCGAGCAGCAAAGGATCGCAATTACTGGTCACGATCAGTAATGACACGTGGTTCGGCAATAGCATTGGGCCTTGGCAGCATTTCCAGATGGCACGCTTTCGCGCGGTGGAACTGGGTCGTGACCTCATTCGGGGCACCAACGATGGTGTATCGGCCATCATTAGTGCCAAAGGCGAGGTCGTTTCAACCGCGCCTCAGTTCACCCAGGCCGTCGTCAGCGGACAGGTTCAGCCGCGGTCCGGCCATACCCCCTATGCCATCTCTGGGAGTCTCCCCATGCTGATTTTCTCACTGATCGGCTTGTTACTAGGACGAGATCCTCAGTAATACTGGTAAACTTCACACGCCATCTGGCAGACAAACGGATCTGGCGCGGCTGCGCGCACTGCCATGACCTGAATAGCATTTCACCTGCTCTCGATTAGAGGACACATGAGTCAAGAATACGAACCACAGTCACTTGAACGCGATCTGCAGCATCAATGGCTGCAAAACAATCGTTATGCCGTTCAACCAGACGACCAGCGAGAGAAGTTTTATTGCCTCGCCATGTTTCCCTACCCCAGTGGAAAATTACACATGGGCCATGTTCGCAATTACACCATTGCGGATGTGATCGCGCGTTATCAGCGGATGTTAGGCAAAAATGTACTGCAACCGATGGGCTGGGATGCCTTTGGACTGCCAGCAGAGAATGCCGCCATCGCTAACAAAGTCGCGCCAGCGCGATGGACGCGAGAAAATATCGACCACATGCGTGCCCAACTTCGACGACTGGGCTTTGCCTACGACTGGGATCGTGAAATCGCGACCTGCGACCCTCAATACTATCAGTGGGAACAGTGGTTTTTTACGCACCTGCATGAGAAAGGCCTGGTCTATAAAAAAATGGCGACGGTTAACTGGGATCCTGTTGATCAAACGGTTCTGGCTAACGAACAAGTCATCGACGGATGCGGCTGGCGCTCTGGCGCCGTTATCGAGCGGCGAGAGATTCCCCAGTGGTTTATTCGCATCACCGCTTATGCCGAAGAACTCCTAGAGGGTCTGAATACATTGGATGGCTGGCCCGAGGCCGTGCGCACCATGCAACGTAATTGGATTGGTAAAAGTCGCGGTGTAGAGCTGGCGTTTGGCCTCGACACACCGATTGCCGGCTTGGAAAAAATCGACGTCTATACCACGCGACCGGACACGCTCTACGGCGTGACCTATATCAGTCTCGCTGCCGAGCACCCCATTACGCTGTCGCTAGCCGAGCACAGCCCCACGCTCTCCGCGTTTGTCGATCACTGCAAACAGACCTCAGTGGCTGAGGCCGATATGGTTAAAGCCGAGAAGATGGGTATGGATACCGGCCTTCGGGCGCGCCACCCATTAACCGGGGAAGCAGTGCCAGTCTGGGTCGCTAACTACGTATTAATGGATTACGGTTCCGGCGCGGTGATGGCAGTGCCAGCACATGACGAGCGGGATTGGGAGTTCGCCAAGAAATATGATTTGCCGCTGAAGGTCGTGATTTGCGATGCCGAGGGTGAGCCGGCTGATATCCACGCATCGGCCTACACAGAGCTTGGTGTGCTGACCGCGTCTGCCGAATTTGACGGCTGCGGTTTCGATACCGCTTTCGAAAAGATCGCCACGGCGCTGACAAACGTCGGAATGGGTCGTGTGACAACTCAATTCCGTCTGCGCGACTGGGGCGTGTCACGGCAGCGCTACTGGGGTACCCCCATCCCCATGCTCAACCTTGCCGACGGCAAAGACATACCCATCCCAATGAACCGCCTCCCGTCGTTATTGCCGGAGGATGTCGTCATGGATGGCGTGACGTCGCCCATTAAGAATGATGCCGAATGGCGCAAGTTCGAGCTCGACGGCGAAACCTGCGAGCGTGAGACGGATACCTTCGACACCTTTGTGCAGTCGTCGTGGTACTACGCCCGCTTTACCTGTCCCGATTACGCACAGGGAATGCTCGATAGCGAACAAGCGAATTACTGGCTACCGGTAGATCAATATGTCGGCGGCATTGAGCACGCTATTCTGCATCTGCTCTATGCACGTTTTTTTCACAAACTGATGCGTGATGCCGGTCTGGTATCGAGTGACGAGCCTTTCAAGCGTCTGCTGACGCAGGGGATGGTGCTCAAAGACGGTACCAAAATGTCGAAGTCTCGAGGTAATACCGTCGACCCCCAACCCCTCATCGACACTTACGGTGCCGACACGGTCAGACTCTTCAGTATGTTTGCAGCACCACCTGATCAATCGCTTGAGTGGTCTGACTCGGGTGTTGAAGGCGCTCACCGTTTCATCAAACGCCTATGGCGTTTAGCCCATACTATTGGGCTCTCCCAAACTACCTTAGACCTTGGCGCGCTCACATCAGAACAGAAAAATCTGCGGCGAAAAGTGCACCAAACGATCGCCAAAGTGACCGATGATTATGGTCGTCGACAAACCTTCAACACGGCCGTGGCCGCCATTATGGAGCTCTGCAATGAGCTGGGGCGGCACAGCAATGACAGTGCACAGGACCAAGCCATCGTCAGTGAAGGCGTCCATGCCGTACTAAAAATGCTCTGGCCTATTACGCCGCATTTATGCGAACACTTGTGGCTGCATCTTTCTGGCGACACTTTTGAAGAAGGGGCTTGGCCTAGCGTCGATGAAAGCGCGCTGGACCGTGATGAGTTAGAAATTGTGATTCAGGTCAATGGTAAGGTGAGGGGGAAAATGAGCGTGCCCGCCACAGCGGAGAACACCGAAATCGAAGCCCTGGCAAGGGAGCAAGAGAATGTGCAACGCTTCCTTATCGACAAAACCATCAAAAAAGTGGTGGTAGTGCCCAAGAAACTCGTGAATATTGTTGTGCAATGATGAGAAGCTTTTTGCCTCAACACAACCGATTGGCCAAGCTGGCTTGCTTACTGGCTGCCTTGTCGTGCCTGATGAGCTGTGGCTTTCAACTCAAGGGAACGGGCGCAAGTAGCCAGGCAATGGGTCTGCAGGGCCTTGAGCTGCAGCTGATCAGCGTACAACCGCGATCAGAGCTGACTCGAGAGGTGACCCGAGAGCTGTCTAATGCGGGGGTCGTGCTCACTGACATTGCCCCGGCGTTACAACTGATCTTACAAGCTGAGCAGTTTAGTCAGCGCAACGTTTCGCTGACCGCTCAAGCCCGGGCCGCCGAATTAGAGCTCACCTTATCAGCGGACTTCACATTCGAGCAGGCGGAGCTGGATCCCATCGAAGCCCGTGCAACGATCTCCCGGCAGATGCTCAATGACCCGCGCAATATTGTGGGCAAAACCGAAGAGCTAAGACTACTTCGGGACGAAATGCGGCGAGATCTTGCCGCTCAAATTGTCCGTCGAATTGGGCACAGTCTCGATCGCTAATGCAGCTTAAGCCTCATCAACTTAGCGGCCAGCTGAAGAAAGGATTGGCGACGTGCTACCTGGTCTCTGGCGATGAACCCTTGCTCGTTCAAGAGGCTGCTGACGCGATTCGTCAGGCCGCGCGAGAGGGAGGTTATCGAGAGCGACAACGGATTACCATTGCCAGTAAAAGTGACTGGCTCGAACTCGGTCACCTAGCCAGTGCACTATCGCTATTCGCCGAGCATAAGTTAATCGAGATTGAACTCCCCAATGGCAAACCCGGTGCGGAAGGGAGCAAGGCACTCACTGCGTTTTTAGCCAGTAGCCCCGACGATATGTTACTCATCGTCAGTGGCCGCATTGATAAGCAATCGCAAAAGAGCAAATGGTACACCGGGCTCGATCAAGCCGGCGTCATCGTGCCGGTATGGCCCGTCTCTGCCGCTGAACTGCCTGGGTGGATAGCCGCCCGCATGAAGCTGGCTGGATTACAACCTGATGCCGACGCACTCGCCTTATTGGCAGAGCGTCTGGAGGGAAATTTACTGGCGGCAGCGCAAGAAATTGAAAAACTACGGCTACTCCATGGCGAGCAAAAGATCTCGGCCGAGATGATCGCAGACACGGTGTCTGATAATGCGCGCTACGATGCCTTTCGACTCGTGGATGTCGCCCTCGCGGGGGATGCGCGTGGTGCGGTCAGAACACTACGAGGCCTCAAATCAGAGGCCGTACAACCGCCGGTATTGTTATGGGCACTCGCGCGCGAGGTGAGACTGCTCGCTAATCTCAAGCGAGATATCGGCGGGGGGGCCTCTATCAACGCGGCGCTGAATCAACGCGGTGTCTGGCGAAATAGACAGACCCTGATTCAGTCAGCCCTGCAGCGACTTTCGGGACGAGATCTGGCAAAGATGCAGGCTTTGACCTTTCAAGCCGATGGCTCCAGTAAAGGGTTTTTAACGGGCGCCCCTTGGGATCTGATGGAGACGCTCGTCGTAGTGATGGCTCAAGGATCCGCAGCGCCAGCGAGCAAAGCAGAACGCTTAAGGTAGAGTAATCCGAGGGCACACAACCCTATCGTGCCCGTCACAGCCGATACCCATTCGAATCCAAAACCATCGACGCTGACGCCTACGACCGCAGCGCCCACCGCCGGGACACCCATCGCCATCATCGTCCAGACGCTCAATACCCGACCCCTAAAGCGTGGGCTAACCGTCAATTGAATGAGCGTCTGACATCCCGTACCCGCCACCGTCGTCATCGTGCTTAAACACGATACCCAGCAGCCCATTGCCACGACGCCAGCGACCCATTGCAAACTCATCAGCGTCAAGCACGCGAGTCCAATAGCGCCATAGACGAGCCCCAGCAAACGCGCCAGGTTGGCTGACTGACGGCTTACCAACAGCCCGCCCAGTACCGAGCCCAAGCCTGCCATCGCGACTAGGATGGCCAGCTCAGATGACCCCCCTCTCAGCACCTGTCCAGACAATGCCGGCAGTAATTCAATGATCGTGCGACCGAGCAAACCGTTGAGCGCCGTGAACAGCAGCAATAACTTAAGATCGGTTTGGCGAACCAAGTGCTGAAATCCATCAGACAACTGCGTCCAGTACGAGTTGGGGGCTTCTGAGGGCGCATCTCGCACTACAGTGAGTCGGGAGAGTCCTGCAAATGACGTGATAAACAGCAGCATAGAGACCAGCCAGGCAAAGGCTGTCTCTGTCTGCGCCACCAGAGCCGCACCGATTGCCGGCCCGATCATGCGCGCGACATTAAACGACATTGTCGAATAGCCGACAGCGCTGGGTAAAGCAGCCCGGGGGACGAGTAAGGGCACCATGGCGAGGCGCATCGGTGAGTGCAAAGAAGTGGCAATACCCAACGCGGTAGCTAGCCCGGCGAGTGCAAAACGGTCGTACCATCCCAGCCAAGTGGTGATGGCACCGACCAGCGCGATAGTGCTGTGAAGCAGCATAGAGAGCCGCAAACCCTGTCGTGGATTGACGCGGTCCGACAAAATACCAAACCAGGGCGATAACAGCAGTGCAGGCGCCAACATGAGAGCACCTGTAATGCCAACCCAAGTGGCTGAATGGGTGAGCTCCCAGGCACTCCAGCCCAGTAAAAAGCGCAATAACCAGGCCCCCAGACTCGAAAACCAGCTCACCGGGTAATAATGACGAAACCGCGAATCTGATAAGGCAGATCGATGCACCTGTCGCATTTCACGACGGTCAGAAAAATCCTTGCTTGCTTTTTTTGTCATGCTCAAATACTGTTTATTTATACAGTATTGTTACAGCCGCTTTTAAGTCGGCAATTCCTTGCAAAGGAATGACACACAAAAACAGCAGTCTAAAACAGGAGTACGCCATGAACTATCTACTCGAAGACATTTTTCGCCGCGCCGATACTTGGCAGGGTATGAGCCAGAAGGATCGCGTTTTTTTAGACCCCAGTGCACCGTCGGCTAATGCAGGGGCGCACTCGGAGCAAACTATCGCAACCGGTTTTGATACTCTCGATGCGCAACTGTACAACAGTGGCTGGCCGCTGGGGGGATGTATCGAGGTCATTAGTGACCAGTGCGGGCTCGATGCGATGGGGGTATTCATGCCCACCATGAAAAAACTATCTGGCCAATCGCGCTGGCAAGTCTTTATTGATCCCCCCTACACGCCTTATGCCCCACTGCTTGCAGGAGAAGGCATTGATCTGCAAGAAATTATGCTGGTGCACCCTCGCAATCGTGAGGAGTTACTGTGGTCAGTTGAACAGGCGTTGCGCAGCAGCACCTGTAGTACTGTCTTTGCTTGGCTTGGCGCCACGGACTATCGTTATGCAGAGTTGCGGAAAATCCAGTTGGCCGCAGCCAGTCACGGCACATTAGCCATACTATTCCGCTCCTCTGACGCATTGGCACAGCCTTCTCCCGCCAGCTTAAAAATCCACGTTGAAGGCTATCGACAAGTCAAAATTATTAAACAGCGAGGCGGTGTTCAAAGCGCGACGATTCCCTTACCTGCCGATGAGTCATTGCCTACGGCTCCCGCTACCTGGTCCTTTATCGATCAGTTAGACAGCCGTCAGCCCACACCCGGTTATCGCCCCTCTGCCTAGCAACGGTTCTTGACGCTGCAGGACAGCCAGTGCCGTTAAGATAAAGCGTAACGGCCCCAGTGGCTTTTGTCTTATACCCAGTCGGTCGGCTATGTTAGCCTTCGCTTTTTTAAATTGAGACGTCCATGCACGATTTCCCCCATCATTATCGTTGCCTCGCCACCGCAAATGCCACTCAATCAGTGGTTCAGGTCACCAGCGATGGGTTAGCAAACCTTGCTACTGATGCGCCTAAAGAATTCGGTGGTCCCGGTGACCAATGGTCGCCGGAAGCGCTCTTGGTTGCCGCTGTAGCGGACTGCTTTGTCTTGACCTTCCGCGCTATCGCAGCCCCCTCGCGCGTGACATGGCATGCCATTGACTGCGAAGCTACCGGCACACTAGAGCGCGTCGATCGGACACCTCACTTTACGGAAATCCGCCTCGCGGTTCGTATTAGCGTGCCCAGCGACATGGAAGAAGAGCGCATTACACGGGTTCTACAGAAAGCGGAAAAAAGCTGCCTCATCACTAATTCATTGACCGCGACGGTACACCTTGATGTCGACATTCATCGCGAGTAAGGGCATCCCCGTTATGCGATGCCGTCTAACGACAGCCATCTGACGACCCAGCGGAGCGATTTAATAGCAGTACGGCCAGTCATGCCAATCTACTGTTTTATTGCGTAAAGTCTTATTGCGTAAAGTTTCATTGCGTAAAGTTTCATTGCGTAAAGTCTCATCAGATAAAGTGTTGTGACATAAAAAACCCCGCAAGTGCGGGGTTTTTTAAATCAAGCCAAGCCTTGTTACTGTGCAACGCTGACCACGACGTTGCCAGAGCCCTCGATATCAAAACGGTCGGCATCCATCACTTTGGTCCACGCACTCGCAAAATCTTTCACAAAGCGCTGCCGACTTTCATCAAAAGCGTAAAACTCCACCACCGCACGCAGCTCAGCATTGGAGCCCAGTACGAGATCGAATTCTGTCGCAGTCCATTTAAGATCACCCGTTTGGCGATCACGCCCTTCAAACACATACGCCTCATCTGAGGGCGCCCAAGCGGTCGTCATGTCCAGCAAGTGAACGAAGAAATCATTGCTGAGCACTCCTGGGCGGTCAGTCAATACGCCGTGAGCACTTCCCCCAGCGTTTGCGTTAAGTGCCCGCATGCCACCCAGCAATACGGTCATTTCCGATACGGTCAGATTCAGCCTATCCGCTTTGTCGATCAGCGCTTGCGAGGGCGACATGAAGCCGAGATCCGCCATGTAATTGCGGAAACCGTCATGGCGAGGCTCCAGTACCGACCATGAAGCCGCGTCTACCGATCCCTCGATTGCATCGACCCGCCCGGGGCTAAAGGGAATGGAGACCTCCACACCAAAGGCTTCTGCCGCACGCTCAACACCCACATTGCCTGCAAGAACAATAACGTCTGCCAGCGAAACCTGCTTGCCTCGCGACACACCGCTGTTGAACTCGTACTGCACCTCCTCCAGCACGGCCATCACCTCGGCCAACTCGGTCGGGTTATTAATTGCCCACTGATTTTGAGGCGCAATACGAATGCGAGCACCATTGGCACCGCCACGCATATCGGTGGCGCGATAGGTCGAGGCTGAGGCCCACGCGGTGCTCACCAGTTGCGTATTCGACAATCCACTGTCCGCAATAGCAGCTTCCAGCTTGCGAACATCCCGGTCGCTGATCAGCTTGTAGTCGCGGTCCGGGAGCGGGTCTTGCCAGGCCAACGTCTCTGCAGGCACATCGTCACCCAGATAACGGATCTTTGGACCCATGTCGCGATGCGTCAACTTAAACCATGCCTTCGCAAACGCCAGCTCAAACTCCGCAGGATTCTCGAGGAACCGCTGGGAGATCTCGCGATAACTGGGATCAAATTTCAGTGAAAGGTCAGTCGTAAACATGACAGGGGCGTGGGAGACCTCTGCAAGGTGCGCATCGGGGACCGTGCCCGCCGCGGCATTATCCTTTGGCTGCCACTGCAGTGCCCCTGCAGGACTGCGAGTTTGCTCCCAGTCGTAAGCAAAAAGATTGGCCAAATACATGATCGACCACTGGGTCGGCGTAGCCGTCCAGGCGCCTTCTAGGCCAGACGTCACCGTATCCTCTGCATTGCCTTTTCCACAGACATTCTTCCAACCCAGCCCTTGTTCGCTGATCACCTCGGCAGTCGGCTCGGGTCCAACACAATCGTCAGGCTTATGCGCACCGTGCGCCTTACCGAATGAGTGACCTCCGGCAATCAGCGCGACGGTTTCTTCATCGTTCATCGCCATCCGACCGAAGGTTTCGCGGATGTCATGAGCCGCCAACAGCGGGTCAGGATTACCATTGGGTCCCTCGGGATTCACATAAATCAGTCCCATCTGGACCGCGGCGAGTCCTTTACGCAACTGACGACCCTCACCATAACGCTCATCGGCCAACATCTTGGCTTCGGGACCCCAATAGACCCACTCGGGTTCCCAGTCATCTGTGCGACCACCCGCAAACCCAAAGGTTTTAAAACCCATATTCTCCATTGCCACGTTGCCAGCCAGCACCATTAAATCGGCCCATGAGATCTGGCTACCGTACTGTTGCTTTATCGGCCACAGAAGGCGTCGCGCCTTATCGAGATTGCCATTATCTGGCCAGCTATTGAGTGGCTCAAAACGCTGCTGACCACCATCCGCACCGCCACGACCATCACTGGTACGATAGGTGCCGGCGCTGTGCCAAGCCATTCGAACAAAGAAAGGTCCATAGTTGCCATAATCAGCGGGCCACCAGGCTTGCGATTGCGTCAGCGTCTCGTTGACGTCGGCCTTCAATGCCTCAAGATCCAGCGTCGCGAAGGCAGACGCGTAGTCAAAATTCGCGCCCAAAGGATCCGCATTATGCTCATTCTGCCGAAGCGGGGTCAGGTCAAGATTCGTTGGCCACCACGCTTGTGCGCTTTTGGGTGTGCTCCGCGCCATGACATCTTGGGCGGGCAGCGCCATCAGAGTCGCCGCTAACGCCACGTGTGCAATCGTCAAAGTTATTGCTTTGCCTTTCATGATATTGCCCTCTAAAAAATGACTCGTACAAGCCTGCACTGTACGCACCTCGCCAAGAAGCTGACAAGCTGATTAAATTAGAAAATGCCATCGATTTTATCGATTACGGGCCGCCCAACGCGTGAATCAGCTATCCGCTGACGACTCCGTAGCCAGAACATCTTGGACCAGTCGCTGAACATGGACTTCAAGTTGGTCAAGGGGGACGGCGCCGGACCCGAGCACCACATCGTGAAAAGCCCGGATATCAAAACGAGCGCCCAGCGCCTGCCGCGCCATTTCTCTCAGTTCAACAATTCGCAACTTGCCGATCATATAAGCGGTTGCCTGTCCGGGCATGGCGATATAACGCTCAATAGCTCGCTGGCAGTCATAAACCGCATTCGGCGTATTAGCAACCAGGTACGCCACCGCTTGCTCTCGAGTCCATTGTTTATGGTGAAGCCCCGTATCCACTACCAAACGAGCTGCGCGCCAAAGCTCCATCGATAAACGCCCAAAATTGGAATAAGGGTCTTGGTAAAAGCCCATTTCTTTGGCCAAGTATTCCGAATAAAGACCCCAGCCCTCGCTAAACGCGGTGAACCGGGTATGACGCTGAAAGTCAGGGACATGGCTCAGCTCTGCGGCGATCGCCAGTTGCAAATGATGCCCGGGTAATCCTTCGTGAAATGCCAGTGCCTCAAGGTCTGTTTTGGGCATCGAGTTCATATCGTAAAGATTCGCGTAATAAATCCCCGGGCGGGACTCATCTGATGGTGGACGCTGATAAAACGCCTTGCCCGCTGAGCGCTCACGATAAGCCTCGACGCGTTTTACCACCAACTCTGCACGAGGCAGAACACCAAAATACGCTGGCAACCGCTTCGCCATGTCGTCGATCGACGCCCTCGCAGCGTCAAGATAGGTCGATCGCCCTTCCTCCGTGTTAGGAAAGCGCAAGGCCGGATCATTTCTGACACGAGTTAAAAATGTCGTTAAGTCACCCTCTTCGCCCAGCTCAGCCATCACAGTGCGCATTTCACCGTGCAGTCGCGCAACATTATCGAGCCCTGCTTGATGAATTTCTGCTGCCGTCAAGCGAGTGGTCGTAAAGACATTTAATCGATTGGCATAGAACGCCTCGCCATCAGAGAATCGCCACACCCCGTCCTCGGACATGGCACGGTCTTGCTGCGACCTGACTGCCGCAATCAACTTTTGGTACGCAGGCCGTACTGCATTGAGTAAGGCGCTCCGCGCATCCTCTCGCAGTCGATTCATCTCGGCAGGTGCTAGTGCCAATTGATCCAGTTTGTCTTTGAAGTCAGCCCAAATCACTGACGGTTCATCGCCGGCATCAAAGGGGACCCCCAGCAACACATTGCTCGCCGACTCGATAATTTTGGGGATCATCCAATCGACTAAAAAGAGCCCTTTATCAGCACGAATCTGTATCTGCTCAACCACACCGTCAAAATAGAGGGGCAAATTATTCAGACGCGCGATGTAAGCCTCGGCATCTTGTACTGAGTTAATGGCGTGAACATTAATGAGCAGACTCACTGCACTGGTGTGCGGTCCGCGGAACTGATGGATCACATAACGATGATGACGAAAAGGGGCACCCGCCAGCGTGCGCTCAAGGTCAAGTCGGTACAATCGATAGGACAATAAGCGGTCATCCGATAACTGGGAGGTGTCGATACCGTTGAGAAAATCCAGTCGCTGGCGAGTGATTGCCAGCGACGCCAGCTGGAAAGATTCCGTGACATCATTCCACTGATCCTGGCGATCGATCACGCCTAGATAGCTGGCAGAAGCGGGATAACGAACGAGATCCTCCTCCCAAGTGGCGGTGAAGAAATCCTCTAATCGCTGCTGCTCAGCCGAAATCGGAGGGACTAATGCCACCTCAGATAGCGCATTTGAGTCCGCATCTGACCCTCCACAAGACGTCAGTAATAGGACCCAAATGAGCCAAAATGACGAGCAGAAACGGGCCATCCCGTAACGGGTATCGGTCACATTAGCGATCCTAAAAGGGGCATTACAGGGACAATTACGAGAGGCAATAGACATGGCAGTTTCTCAAGCAAAGCAGTGATCGTGGAAAACGAGGCGATCTAGTGCAGTAAAAATAGCACCTCATCAGAGTTGCTGCCGGCACTTTTAATCAACACTCCGCATACTACTGTATAAAAATACAGTAGTATGCGGGGATGTCTCTCTGGCTTTGTCTTCGTTTTAATGCCCTCCCTCTAGAAGCCCTGCTAAAGCAGCCGGAGCTAAACGGGAATCGAGCAACCGTTGTTGTCGCACAACGCCTTGTCATCGCCTGTGATGATACGGCTCGCGGTGCGGGAGTCATACCGGGTCAAAGTGCCAGTACGGCGCAAGCCTTACTCACCCATTACGACGCCCATATTGTGGAACGCACACCTGAGAAAGAAGACGCTCTATTGCAACGATTAATGACTTGGGGTTATGGGCTCTCACCACACTTACAGCGCTGGCAGGGTAATGCGCTAATGATTGAAGTCGGAAGCTGCTTAACACTGCATCATGGATTAGAGGCATTACTGCAGCGCATTCATAATGAAATGAGTTTGCGAAGCCTGACTGTCAAAATGGGGGTCGCGGAGACTCGTACAGCCGCCTCGTTACTCAGCCACTGCGAAGCCCATTTTGCTTGCCAACCAGAGCAGCCCCTCACTGAACGACTGTTACCCCTACCGCTTTCTCTCCTCAGAGACGAATTCCCTACTGTTGTCGATCGACTTGAAAAAGCGGGTATTCGTCAATTCGCACAATTGCTCGATATTCCACTAGCCGATATTGGTAAACGCTGTGGCATAAAATTTGTCGATTGGCTCAATCAACTGCTAGGCAGACGTCAGGAACCCATTATCGACTATCAACCACCGACCCGATTTCAAGACACGCTGTGGTTTGGTTTTGATATTCACAACCGGCAAGAGCTCCATCCCGCCATGAAGCGACTACTCACGCATTTCTGCCATTTTTTAATCAATACCCAACTCACTAGTGGCGTCATTGAATGGCACTGCCTTAGGCCAAAAGGCAACAAGGAGTCCTTCAAAGTTTTCTCTGAAACGGCGCATCGACAATCCGATATCTGGCTAGCGCTTTCCTGTTTACAACTAGACAACTGGACTCTCCCTGAGGGCATTGAAGGGCTCTCTCTACTGGCCAATCAACTGCAAGAAGATCTTCCCCCACCACAAGATTTATTTCATACCGGCACCCAACAAACGTCGCGACACGAACTCGCGGATCGGCTACGTAGCCGATTAGGGCTACAGGCGGTGGGTTACCTCGACTTCCGGCGAGAACACCTACCAGAAGATACCGTGATCAAAACGCAGAGCACTCATACGATGAATCGTCCCGATACTATCGCGTTGGGACAACGGCCATTCTGGCTACTGCCTGAACCACATCCGGTTCATCAAGAAGGGAAAAAACTGTACTGGAATGGCATTTTAGAGATCATCCATGGTCCAGAACGCATTGAAGACTGCTGGTGGAGTAATCCAACTAGCCGCGATTATTACATTGCCCAAACGCCTCACAAGCAACCTATTTGGCTGTATCAGGATCGACATAATCGTCGCTGGTATGTACACGGGCTATTCGCCTAGGAGCGCGCTCTCAGACTCACTCCGCAGCCTTATCCAGCCAAACCAGTTCCGCCGGATCAAAATCCAACGCCGTCATGGTCTCGATAAAATGGCTGCGTAACTCGCTCGTTATGTGAGGCTCCCTAGCAAGCAGCCAAAGATAATCTCGATTAAACCCCGAAACGAAGGCGTAGTCGTAACCTTCACCCAGCTCGAAGACGATATAGCTGCCATAAAATGGACCAAAAAAAGAGACTTTGAGGTGTGCAACATCAGCAGCACCCATCAGTCGAGCAACGCCTTCTGCTTCGCGCCAAGCCCCCTCCTCTGCGTCAAAACCACGGTTCAGTACCTTGATACTGCCATCTGAATTCAGGCCATAGGTGGCCGTGACCTCACTCAGCCCCCGCTCAAAACTATGATCGAGTCGCGCTATCTCATACCATGTTCCCAGGTAGCGGCTCTGATCAAATCCTGTCACAGGCTCAATGCCATCGGGTATACCCGTACAGCTCAGCAGCATGAGACCCAAAAAGCCGACCAGCACGCTGCGGATACGTTTGATATGACTCGCTACCGTTGTCTTTTTCATCACTCACTCACTGCTGGCAAATCGCAGTTTACGCTATTTCGTTTTAGGCTTTTCATTTGAGCAATAGTATCGTTAAAATACTGTTTATTTATACAGTATTGATGCCATCGTGTACGCGGAACTCCATTGTTTAAGCCACTTCAGTTTTTTGCGCGGCGCCTCGGCACCCGCTGAACTGGTCTCTCGAGCCGCTGCGTGTCGCTATCACGCTTTAGCCATAACAGACGAGTGCTCCCTTGCCGGGGTCGTTAAAGCACACGTTGCGGCTAAGGAACATCATCTCAAACTGATCATTGGCAGTGAATTCACATTAACCGAAGGTATTCGGCTAGTGGCATTGGCTCCTAATCGTGAGGCCTATGGTGAACTCTCTGGCTTAATCAGTCGGGCCCGCAGGCGCTGCCACAAAGGCGAGTACACCGTCCATCTGCGTGACATCATCTTTCATCTCAAGCGCTGCCTCATCATCCTGCTACCCGACGACACCCATCATCAGACTGTTTACTTCCAACAATTAACCCGGCTCTGCAAGGGGCGCGTGTGGATCGGTGTTAGTCGCCTACTCGGCAATGATGAGTGGCGACGATTCAAGCATCGTTATCATATGGCGCAGACCTTACAGATACCGATGGTCGCTTGTGGCGAAGTGCAAATGCATACGGCCAAACGAAAATCACTACACGATATTCTGACCGCCATCAAAGCCAATACCCCGATACAAAAACTGGGAACACGTCGATTAATTAATAGTCAGCAACACCTCCGCACCCTCGATACGTTGAGTGCGCTCTATCCTGAAACACTGATCACCGAGACACGATATATCGCCGATCAGTGCCACTTTAGTCTGGATGAATTGCGCTATGAATATCCGGAAGAAGTCGTTCCCTCACACCACACAGCCAACAGTTATTTACGTCAAGAGGTTGCTCGTGGCGCCACGCAACGTTGGCCTGATGGCGTTCCCGAGACCGTGCAAAACCGGATACACCGAGAACTCGAGCTCATCACTGAGCTTTCTTACGAGTACTACTTTTTAACCGTTTATGACATTGTGCGCTTCGCAAAATCCCGCGACATTCTTTGTCAAGGCAGAGGCTCTGCTGCTAACTCTGTGATCTGCTATTGCCTACAAATTACTGAAGTTTCACCCGAGCAGATTTCACTCCTATTTGAGCGCTTTATCTCTCGTGAACGCGATGAACCTCCCGACATTGACGTGGATTTTGAGCATGAAAGACGGGAAGAGGTCATTCAATATATCTATCAGAAATACAGCCGCCGCCGTGCTGCGCTGGCAGCCACTGTCATCACTTACCGTTCACGCAGTGCCGTGCGTGATGTGGGTAAAGCCATGGGATTCGATGCGAGTTTTATCGATGAGCTGGCTAATTCTCTAGCTTGGTGGAATCGCGAACGAGAACTGACCGATCGTTTTGAGGATCAAGGCGTCGTTCGTGCTGAAAAATTGGCAGGACATTTTTTAGCCATCGTAAAAGAAATCATTGGTTTTCCTCGACATCTCTCACAGCACGTAGGGGGGTTTATCATCAGTCGAGGACCCCTTTCCAACCTGGTTCCAGTCGAAAACGCCAGTATGCCGGACCGGACAGTCATTCAATGGGACAAAGAAGATATCGAAGCACTCGGACTACTTAAAGTCGATATTCTTGCGCTGGGTATGCTCTCAGCGATCCGCAAAACATTGGCGCTCCTACATCGCGATCATGCCGGTATACAGCGTATTCAAGATATTCCCCCAGACGATCCCGCCACTTATCGAATGCTACAAAAGGCAGACACGTTAGGTGTTTTTCAAATTGAGTCTCGAGCGCAAATGTCGATGCTGCCACGACTTAAGCCAACTTGCTTTTACGATCTGGTTATCGAGATCGCTATTGTCAGGCCCGGCCCCATTCAGGGCGACATGGTGCACCCCTATCTGCGGCGTAAAGCAGGACTCGAATCAATCAGCTATCCCAACCCTGAGATCGAGGCAGTCCTCTCGCGCACATTAGGGGTCCCTATTTTTCAGGAACAAGTCATTCGTCTGGCAATGGTTGCAGCGGGCTTTACTGGCGGAGAAGCGGATGCCTTAAGGCGCGCAATCAGCAATTGGGGCAAGAACAGCAAACTGCTGAGTTTTGAGCATAAATTAAAACAGGGCATGCTCAATAAAGGCTATACCCCTGAGTTCGCTGATCGGCTGTTTAATCAGATTAAAGGGTTTGGAGGATATGGATTTCCAGAATCACACTCAGCGAGCTTTGCCTTATTGGCTTATGTCTCCGCCTGGCTAAAATGCCATCATCCCGCTGCTTTTTATGTTGGCCTGCTCAATAGCCAACCCATGGGGTTTTACTCACCCTCGCAATTAGTACAAGACGCTCAGCGGCATCATGTTTTGATTTTACCGGCTGATGTGAATCATAGTGATTGGGACCATCAATTGCTGTCATCACAGGACACCCGACAACCCCCGATACGGCTCGGACTCAGATTAGTCAAAGGTCTCAGTCAGGCGGTGGGAAAACGCATCTCGGATGTTCGCCGACAACGCGCCTTTACCAACGTGGCTGATTTACGTCGACGTGCGTCGCTCGATCGCAAAAATATGGAGGCGCTTGCTGCAGCAGATGCGCTCTCGAGCATCAGCGGTCATCGTCATCAAACACACTGGCAAACTATGGCCCTAGAAGATCATCGCCCCCTACTACCCGCAGAAACATCACCGCAGCACAACACCCGTGACGAAGTCAGACTACCCACACCCAGTCTGGGTGAAGAAGTGGTCGCTGATTATCAGAGTACTGGACTGAGTTTGAAGGCACATCCCCTCGCGTTACTGCGTACCCAGTATCCCTTTAGTCAATGCACGCCACAGAACGAGCTCATTCGCTTGGGTCATCATCGTTTTGTCCGTATCGCTGGACTCATTACCTGTCGACAACGTCCAGGCACGGCCTCGGGGGTGGTGTTTCTGACGCTAGAGGATGAGACCGGAAATATGAACGTCATTGTCTGGCCGGCCGTGCAAGAACGCTATCGACAAGCCCTTATGACAAGCCAACTGGTCGTTATCAAAGGGACGGTAGAAGCCCGTGATGGTGTTGTCCATGTCATTGCCAGTGCACTAGAAAACCATAGCGAGCAGCTGTCGACATTGACCGTGGCATCTCGGGATTTTCATTAATCACGGCTATCACGCAGCCAACACGAGTCTCCCAACATTACTCACTATCAGATCGCACCTCGGCTTCTAGCCAACCACCTGATGATTCATGCACGACAAATTCAATTGGCTGGCAACAGACTTGGCAATCCTCGATGTAGCTCGCATCAACGTCTTCAGGGTTCAGCAAGACCTCAATGGACTCACCACAATACGGACAATAGACTGTGCTTTCTTGCAGTGCAGAGGCCGACATCAGCCGTTAAACCGCCTCACTCAATGGCTCAGGTTCGACAAGATTCGTCGTTTCAAGAGCCAGAGCTCCATCATCAATAGGGTCATCGCGAAACATCGTTCGGTCTTTACGATAATTCTGCGGGTTCATCCACGGCATTTCGTCACCCTGCCTAGGGAAACGATCTAACATTCGCCGCATATAGCCCGCAGAGAAATCGTCAATCCAGAATCGTCGACGCATACCAGCAGCGACACCCTCTTCAATACGAGGGGTGGCGACCGTTTGCTCGGTCATACGCATATGATTTAACAAACGACACACCCAAGTCGCAATCAAATCGGCCCGCAAAGTCCAAGAGGCATTAATGTAACCAAAGGTATGCACCATATTAGGAACGTTAGTGCACATCATGCCTTTGTAGGTCCATTCATTCGCAAAATCTACCGCCTGACCATCAAGCGTAAATTCAGCTCCGCCTAACAAAACCAACTCCAAGCCTGTGGCACAAACAATGACGTCGGCCGCCAAATGCTCTCCCGAGACAAGCTGAATACCCTCCTCAGACACCGACTCAATATGATCCGTAACGACTGAGGCTTTGCCTGACTGAATGGCTCGGAAAAGGTCATCATCGGGGATCAAACATAATCGCTGATCCCACGGGTTGTAACTGGGCGTGAAGTGCTTATCGACGTCGACCAGTTCACCAATCTCGTCCCGCACTTTGCGTAACAGTGACCGTCTTACCAACGAGGGCATGATCCGCGTGGAGCGATAAATCCACTGCTGCCATAGCGTATTGCGCCAACGCACAATGTCGTAGGCCAGTTTAGGCGGGAGCCGCCGCCGCAACCAATTGGCAAAGCGATCCACCGAAGGTCGCGAGGTAACGTAAGTGGGTGATCGTTGCAGCATCGTCACCTGAGCAGCTTGGCGGGACATATTCGGTACCAGCGTCATCGCTGTCGCGCCTGATCCAATCACCACCACCTTTTTATCAGCGTAATCAAGCTCCTCTGGCCAGAACTGGGGCTCTACCCAGTCGCCCTTGAAGCGCTCTTTACCCGTAAAATCTGGTTGGTGCCCTGCATCATAGCTGTAATAACCGGCGCACATCATCAGAAAGCCGCAACGATATCGTCGAATGCCCTCCGACGTTTCCACACTCAATTGCCACTGACCTCTTTCGCTGCACCAGTCGGCCGCGACCAGTTTGTGATCGAAACGAATATGCTCGCGCAAACGGTACTCGTCAGCTGTTTCGTTCATGTAGCTGAGGATGGCCGGACCATCGGCAATCGACTTCTCCGCTTCCCACGGTTTGAAATCATACCCCAGCGTATGCATGTCGCTATCTGAACGAATGCCTGGGTAACGGAATAAATCCCAAGTACCACCAATGGCGCCACGGCGCTCCAAAACTGCGAAGGTTCGGTCCGGGCAGTCACGCTGCAAGCGCACTGCGGCGCCAATACCGGACAGACCCGCACCGATAATGATCACGTCAAACAATTCGGCATCGGCATGTTGTACCGTTCCAATATTAGCGGTCGAATTCATAGGTATTCCTGTCGAACAACTTCTGTCCCGGATCGCCAAGGGTACACCTTTTTCAGACGCACCGGACACCACCCTACCCCCCTAGGGGAGGCCCTAGGAGCAGCAGGAACCCGCCTTATTGCACGTAGAGAACCCCCTGGCTCAGAGTAAGGCGACCAATAACCCTCGATAGCCTATACACAGCAACGTGGGCTCTACTGGTGCTGCCGCCCTTTATTGGCCGCGATACGCAACCTCAACGCGTTCAGTTTGATAAATCCCTCGGCGTCTTTCTGGTCATACGCACCATCATCCGCTTCAAAGGTAGCGATCGTCTCATCAAACAATGAGTCATTGGAGCGACGTCCGGTTACCGAGACATTGCCTTTGTAGAGCGATACGCGCACGTCGCCATTGACGACTGACTGGGTTTGGTCGATGGCAGCCTGCAGCGCGTGCCGCTCGGGGGCCCACCAATAGCCGTTGTAAATTAACTTAGCGTAACGAGGCATGAGCTCATCTTTCAAATGCGCCACCTCACGATCCAATGTGATGGACTCGATAGCGCGATGGGCACGCAACAAAATACTGCCGCCAGGGGTCTCATAACAGCCCCGCGATTTCATACCAACGTAGCGATTCTCGACGATATCAGCTCTACCGATGCCATGCGCACCGCCACGCTCATTCAACCAAGCCAAGACCTGTGCAGCTGACATTGCCTGATCATTAATCGCCACCACATCGCCCTGCGCAAACGTCAGCGTCACTTCTTCGGCTCGGTCTGGCGCCGCCTCAGGACTCACCGTCCAGCGCCACATATCTTCTTCGGGCGGAACCCAAGGGTCCTCAAGCACGTCCCCCTCGTAGGAAATATGAAGTAGGTTGGCATCCATGGAGTAGGGAGATTTCTTCTGCGCCTTGGCAAAATCCACCGCAATATCTCGCTGTTCACAGTAAGCCATGAGCGCTTCTCGAGAATTCAAATCCCACTCTCGCCACGGCGCGATAACCCGAATACCTGGCTTTAATGCATAGGCACCGAGCTCAAATCGAACCTGGTCATTTCCCTTTCCCGTGGCGCCGTGGGCAATGGCATCCGCACCGGTCTCCGTGGCAATCTCCACCAAACGCTGCGCGATGAGCGGCCGAGCAATCGAGGTCCCCAAGAGGTACTCGCCCTCATAAACGGTATTGGCACGAAACATCGGAAAAACAAAATCCCTCACAAACGTCTCACGCAAATCTTCAATATAGATTTCACTGACGCCCAAGCTCTCGGCCTTAGCGCGCGCCGGTTCAACCTCCTCGCCTTGACCGATATCGGCCGTAAAGGTCACCACCTCACATTGGTAGGTGTCTTGCAACCAACGGACAATCACGGAGGTATCGAGGCCGCCAGAATAAGCCAACACGACTTTGTTTACCGTCGTCATAATGTCGCCTGCTGAAAAAAGGGCGAGTAGTGTACGACTGCAGGCCCATCAGCGCCACACGTTCAAACCAGGCCGCTCAGCTCTGCTACACTACGAGCAACCGAGATACGATCGAAAATATGACTTCCCTGACACTCACACTTCCCGATGATTGGCACATTCATCTCAGGGATGAAGAAGCGCTCCCCACCACCGTGACCGACATCGCACGCTGGGCGGGACGCGCTATCGTGATGCCGAATCTCAAGGATCCTGTGCGGACGGTGGCCGATGCCCTAGCCTACCGGCAACGGATTTTGGCAGCGCGACCGGCGGAGTCCTGCTTCGAACCTTTGATGACGCTCTACCTGACTGATTCGACAACCGTTGAGTCAGTGGCTGAAGCGGCACAGTCACCATTTGTGCAGGGTATTAAATTATATCCCGCCGGTGCCACCACTAATTCGGCAGCGGGCGTCACCGCACTCAAGGCGCTGTACCCCGTTATCGAGGCGATGGAAAAGCATGACTTACCCTTACTCATACATGGTGAAGTCACCGATGCCGACTGCGATATTTTTGACCGGGAAAAAGCGTTCATTGATACCGCGCTGATCCCCTTAACCGCTGAGTTTCCAGCACTCAGCGTGGTGTTCGAGCACATCACAACACGCGATGCGGTGCAGTTTGTTGAGGCAGGCAGTGATCGTATCGCGGCAACCGTGACCGCCCACCACCTGCTGTATAACCGCAACGACTTGTTTGTCGGCGGCATCAAGCCCCATCTATTTTGCCTGCCAGTGCTGAAACGGGACCAACATCAGTTGGCATTACGTCGGGCCGTGACATCGGGGCATCCGCGGTTTTTTCTCGGCACCGATTCAGCGCCACACACCCGGCAAGACAAGGAGTCGAGTTGCGGTTGTGCTGGGTGTTATACGGCGCATGCGGCACTGGAGTTGTATGCAGAAGTTTTCGATGAAGAGCATTCGTTGGACCAACTGGAGCGTTTTGCCAGTTTCAATGGACCCGACTTTTACCAATTACCGCGCAACTCGGGCACCGTGACGCTAGAAAAAGTATCGCAAGAGGTCCCGGCGGATTTGCCATTGGGATCCCAGCGCCTGATTCCACTGCGCGCAGGAGAGAGAGTCCAATGGACACTGATGCGATCAATATGATGTCCGGCTTTGAGCCGCTACTCATGAAGGATCGATTTCGGGGGTTCTTGCCGGTCGTCGTTGACATTGAAACGGGAGGATTCAACTGCCACACCGATGGACTTTTGGAAGTAGCCATCACATTACTGACCATGAATGAAGCCGGCGAACTCGTTGTCACCGAAACTCACAATCGAAACGTAGAACCCTTTGAGGGCGCTAATTTAGAGCCATCAGCACTTGAATTCACTGGGATAGATCCAGAAAACCCGCTCCGGGGGGCGTTACCCGAAGCCATTGCGTTGGGAGAATTGTTTGCCCTGATCCGCCAGTCAATCAAAGAGCACCAGTGCAATCGCGCCATTTTAGTGGGCCACAACGCTCACTTTGACGCAGGCTTTCTCAATGTTGCGACGGAACGCGTCGGCCTGAAAAGAAATCCCTTTCATCCCTTCTCTTACTTCGACACAGCAACTTTGGCCAGCTTGGCGTTTGGGCATAACGTATTAGCCAGAGCCTGCGCCTTAGCAGGCATTGATTTCGACAATGCCGAGGCGCACTCAGCTTGCTACGACGCCGCCAAAACCGCCGAGTTATTCTGTCTGATCGTCAACCGATGGCAGTCTCTGGGGGGATGGAGCGCTCCGGTTCCGACTGCGGGCCTCGAATAACCCGCCCGGGGTAAGCACCCGTACTGTGACCCTGCCGAAAAGTAACCTGTCCCGATTTAACGGTGCAGTCATAGCCCTCCGCAGTCTGCAACAATCGCTTACCCCCCGCAGGCAAATCGAATGCGACAGAGGGCAAGTTCAACGCCAGCGAATCAAGATCAATCACGTTAAGATCGGCGAGATAGCCGGGCCCAATCACACCTCGATCAAGGAAACCATACAACTGTGCCGTGTCTCGGCATTGGCGCTTTATCGCTCGCTCAAGTGGGATTCGACCCCTTGCCCGATCCCTGACCCAGTGTTGCAACATGAACGTCGTCGCCGCCGCGTCGCAGATGGTGCCGCAATGCGCCCCGCCATCGGACAGTGAGTTCACGCAGTCATCCGAATCGAGGGCGGTCTCGAGAAAATCCAGGTTACCGTCAACATAATTAAGCAACGGAAAATAAATCATGCCCGTACCTTCGTCAGCCATCATCGCATCGTAGGCATAGGCCTCAGCTGACAGCCCAACAGTGAGAGCGCATTGCTCAATCGATTGTTCTTTAGTGGGCTCATAATTAAACCCTGGCGTCATCGCGTACTGCATTGAAAAGCCGCTCTCCATCAGGTCCGCAATTAATTGCAAATCCGATCCGGTCGGCTCACCTCGCTCAGCCAACAGCCGAGAACGAAATGCGTCATCCTGCAAGTGTTGCCACTGTTCCTGCCAAGACAGATCCGCAATCGCTTTCCAGCTGGGACGCTGCGAAAAAGGATGAAAGGTCGCACGCCAACCCAGAATCAACCCCGTACCGCGCATCGAAATCTGTGCAACGATCTGCGCCCCCGCCTCGTTTTGTGTGCGCATTTCAGCAAGTTGTTGTGCAAACGACAGCCCCTTAATCGGCGACTCCAGCGCGGTAAAAGCAACCGCGGCGCCGGTATTGCGACTTAAGTCTCCCATCCAGCCAAACTCATTCCAGTCTGGATGGAGATCACTCGCCAGCTCAAATACGCCGTGCCCAGCGCGCTTTAGCGCATCGCCGATGCCCAGCAATTCTTCTTTAGTCGCAGTCGTCCCGGGGACTAATTCTCCCTCAACCGACTTATGCAGAATGGTCCTAGACGTTGAGAACCCCACCGCACCGGCTGTGAGGCCCTCCTCAACAATGCTCGCCATGTGTGCAATGTCATCATCAGTCGGCGCTTCATTGGCCGCCCCCCGATCGCCCATCACGTACGCACGCACTGCGCCATGCGGCACCTGAGCTGCCACATCAATCGTTCGATCTAACTTTTCTAATGCAGTGAGGTATTCAGGGAAAGACTCCCAATCCCAGGTCATCCCCTCGGCAAGCGCGCTACCCGGGATATCCTCCACGCCCTCCATCAATCCGATCAACCAGTCTTGTCGCTCTGGAGCCGCGGGGGCAAAGCCCACGCCACAGTTGCCCATCACGACCGTGGTCACGCCATGCCAAGCGGAAGGTGCCATTTCTTGATCCCACGTCGCCTGACCATCATAGTGAGTGTGAATATCGACGAATCCCGGCGTGACGATGCGGCCCGAAGCGTCAATTTCCTCCCGAGCGGACTCGTCTAGAGTGCCAACCGCAACGATACGATCCCCGACAATACCGACATCCATAATGCGGCCTGGAGCACCCGTACCATCCACCACAAGGCCACCCATAATCTTCAGATCGTACATCTCGTTCCACTCCTATTCGCCGCCACTGTTATTATTCTCGCATCCACTGTGATCCACCCGAGGGTCCGCGACGCGCCATACTGTCAACATCTCGGCTCTCAGCCTAAGTCGACTTCCACTGCATCATGACCCATCACCACTGATCTCTTTGAGCAGTGTATCCATCTTATCAAGCAGCTGATCAATGGAATCGATGCCCAGTAGTTCGTACTTAATCGCTTCCTCCAGTGGCAGTAGCTGCGCTAATTGCAGGCAGACCCGCCATGCATCAGACACATCGGTCTGTAGGCTCAAGCGCTTTATCTGGGGGTGCCTTAGCAAACCTGTCAGCACCTCGGCGAGCCCTATCTGATCCTCAGGTAGCGGCGCGACTACTGGCGCATCGTGAAACACCACTTTCGCCTTAATCAGTCCATCGGGTTCGCGCCATGTCGACTCAATATCAAAGCGATGCTGCCCCTCAATGGTAATACCTAACAACCCATTGGCCAGTTGATCCCAGTCGACAATCTGGGCATAGGTCCCATAGTCGCCCACATTCGGCGTGTCTAAGGATCCGCCTGAAATCTCAGATCCCTGACGCAACCACGCGACACCAAAGCCCTCGTTTTCTCGCATACAGCGCGCCACTAAATCGACGTAACGTTGTTCAAAAATTTGCATCGGAAACCGCCCTGAGGGCAGTAATACGGAAGACAGTGGAAACAGAGCAATTTCAGTCATAGCAGAGGGGGCGCCGTAGTGATCTCTAGCAAGGTTAGCAGGTTCAGTGCCTCTGCCCGACTACCCCCACAAACCGACGCCTCTGGTCGAAAGTCCGCGCAAACGGGGGGTCGCCTTGGATTACCGAACAACCCACACTTCGACTCCGAAGAGAGATGTACACAAGCAATTCCCGCTGGTTTACCCTCCGGCATTCCCCAAAACGGTTGCACAATTGCCGGCGCAATGCAGCACGCGCCGCACAAGGGCCGACACTCGTTCATCAGGACTGGGCCCTACCAAAGGGTCTGAAGATGAGGATCAGCTGAGGTAACAACAATAACGCTCCCGCGACGGCGGCAATCATTGCCACCACAGTGAGGACACCAAAATAGAGGAGCGGCGTAAAGTTAGATAAAGTCAGGGTCGCGAACCCCAC
The DNA here is from genome assembly GCA_905478845.1 of uncultured Luminiphilus sp. Taxonomy (GTDB): domain Bacteria; phylum Pseudomonadota; class Gammaproteobacteria; order Pseudomonadales; family Halieaceae; genus Luminiphilus. The sequence continues at coordinate 6,863 of CAJQKG010000032.1, read as the reverse complement.
CACTACCGTCAGCGTCGTGTAATACATTGCCCGGCCAATGCTACCGTGACTGCGCATCATGGCCGCATGGTAATCACCATCGAGCGCAATTTCATCGCGAAAGCGATGCAAGTAATGAATACAATCGTCGACGCCAATACCCACCACAATTGCGGCAATGGTAATGGTCATAATATCGAGGGGAATGCCGGTTAAACCCATCAATCCCAACACCAAACCCGCCGCCAAAATATTGGGTGCAAGGGCTAATAATGCAATCGACAATGAACGAAATAAGGCCCAAAACATCACGCCAATCGCCAAGAACACGGCCCCGAGTGTTTTAATTTGCGAGGTGTAGAGGCTTTGCAGCACGTTGTTATAGAGCACCAGCAAAGACGTAAAGTGCAGCCGCTCAGGTTCAATGCCGGTCTCCGTCAAGATCTGCTCCCGCAGTTCCCGCAGATACGCATCCCGCCGCAGCGATTCGCTCGTTTCCATCACGCGGACACTCAACCTCACTTCTTGCGCAGAGGCGTTATAGAAAGGGGTAATCAACGAGTCACTGACGTCTCGAGGCAGACTGTTTTCGATCAGAGCCAGCTCTACACCACCTAAACGACTGCCATACAAACGATCCATCACGGTAAAGGCTGTGGAGAGCGACATGACCTTTCCTGACTCCTCTCTGTCATCGACAATCCGGTGCACTTGATCTATCAGCTGCCGACCCGGCACCGAAAACCAATAACTTGTTTCCGCGTCGCCACTCGAACCAAAGCTAAAATCAATGTCGAATGACTCATCAAAAAAACCATCCTCCTCGCCCCAATCTGCCTCCTGTGCACTGGACGGTGGCACCGCGTCAATCGCACTCGGCGCTTCAGGCGCAGACAGAATCACATCCAAAGGAATCGTCCCACCCAGTCGCGCGTCAAGCAGCTCCATTCCCTGATAAATTTCAGTGTGTTCTTTGAAGTAATCGATAAATCGGTTCTCTACTTCGAGTGACCGAATACCGAGGCCTGAAATAACGATTAAAACGACGGTCACTGCACTGACAAAGACACCATGCCGCTGCACTATCAGTGCGAATTTTTGCGTGAAAGGCGCGTCAGTTTGCTGGGAGGTCGCACGAGGCGCGTCTGGGATAATCACCATCAATGCCGGCACGAGTGTGAACACAGTGCAAAATCCGATCACGATTCCGGTCGTCATCATCCAACCAAAGTCGATCACCGGCTGAAGACCCGCCACCACCAGCGAAGTAAAGGCAACGATCGTTGTCATCGCAGTGTATAAACAAGGTACCAGCATTAATCTAGCCGAGCCCGCCGCCAGTTCCGTCCTCGACGCAGCAGGCTGAGCGCGATGCAGTTCTCGATAGCGAACCACCAAGTGAATCGAGAGTGAGAGTGTCACGATCAACAATACGGCCACCGAATTGGAGGAGATGACGGTCATGCGCCAATCGGTGGCAGCCAGCACCCCAAGCAGCAAGGTGGCGGTAGCGCTGCAAGCGGCCAAAGGGATCACTACCCATTTCCAGCCCCGAAAAATAATCCACATCGCTGCGGCCATGACCAGCAAAATAGCCGAGCCAAAGGTCGTTAAATCCGATTGCACAAAGCTCAACATATCGGCGGCGATCATCGGTACGCCCCCCACAAAGATGCTTGCATAGGGTCTAAAACGATCGGCCACTCCGCGGACTGCGGCGACCAATCGACTCCTCTCGTCCCCGAGTCTGGCCAAGGCGATGTCATATTCCGCCTCAACTTGCGCCAAACTGAGCGCGCCAGCCTCATCAAGCTCACCTAACAAGGCCACCTGACGCAGCGACTCTCGCTGGTCCAATAATGTTTCCGCCTCTGAATCGACCTCTAATGACACCAAAATTCCGGTGAGATCGCCCTCCTCACTGACCAGTAAATTACGGTAGAGCGGACTGCTAGTGAGCTCTGTCAGCGCTAAGCGGCGATCAACCTCAGGATCACGTAAGGTGGGCATGCTGTCGGCGCGAGCAAGATCAGTAAGCGATAGCGGTGGGCTTTCGAGTAACGGCACATCCAGTAATGTGGTCACCCCCGATACCCCACGCAGCCTGCGAAGTTCATCGACCATTGCGGTCAAGGGCTCGAGGGAGTCTGGCGATAACAGCGGGGCATTGGGCTCCCAGGTCAGAATCAGAAATTCGCCCCCTGCATACTTCGCAGACGACTCACGAAAATAGGCAAGATCGGGGTCTCCCTGCAGTAAAAGTGAGTCAGAGGAAGCCTCTAATCGCAAGTTGGGTAACGAGACAACTGCGCTCCCCACCACTGCGATTAATGCGATCACGACTAGCCAGGGCCGTCTCAGCAACCCGTCATAAAACGTACCGACAAATTTCATGCGTAAACTTTATCCTTTAATGCTGCAATGAGTCGGGTGTGCAAGCCCTGAAAGCTACCATTACTCATGACCACGATCTTGTCGCCGGGATGCGCCAGCGCCATCGCCCGATGAATCAGAGATTCAATATCGCTGATAACCTCCTGATGCTTATAGGCGCCCAACACATCCAAAAGATCCCAGTCTAGCCCGGGCGGTTCAAACCAGATGACATGGTCCGCCTCCCTAGCGGAGGCACCCAGTTCAGTTCGATGCTGTCCTAGGCGCATGGTGTTTGAGCGCGGCTCTATGATCGCGATGAGCTTTCCCTCTGATTGATCGGCCCGCATGGCCCGCAAGGTTGCCGCGATGGCGGTGGGATGATGTGCAAAATCATCGAAAACGTCGATGTTATGGGGCGCTCCGAGCCATTCTAATCTTCGCTTAATCCCCGCAAAAGAGGCTAAAGCGTCTACGGCATCAGCGGGATCGACACCAACCTGGGCAGCAGCTGCCACCGCAGCGGTTGCATTGGCCGCATTATGTGCGCCGATGAGCGGCCACCTGAGTGGGTAAGTCTGTCCGTCAGGCGTGGTAATCACAAAGCCGCTCTCAGCCCCCGAGTCAGATCGCCAAGACCACCCATCGGGAACCCCTTCGCTCCCAGGCGCTACCGTGCTGACCGCACTCCACACACCGCGCGCCAACACGCGATCAATCGCCTCCCCCTCGCCACGAATAATCGCGCCATCTCCGGGAATACAGCGAATCAAATGGTGAAACTGAGTTTCAATTTCGGCAAGATCAGCGAAAATGTCGGCGTGGTCGTATTCGAGATTATTGATTACCAGCGTATCGGGTCGATAATGAACGAACTTAGAACGCTTATCGAAAAAAGCCGAGTCATACTCGTCGGCCTCGACAACAAAATACCGACCCTCGCCCAGTCGAGCCGATATCCCAAAATTGACGGGTATACCGCCAATCAAAAACCCCGGCGCCAATCCGGCTTGATCCAGTATCCAGGCAAGCATGCTCGCCGTACTGGTTTTACCATGAGTGCCTGCAACGGCTAATACCCATCGATCTTTTAAAATATGCTGACCCAACCATTCGGGGCCAGAGGTGTAGTGCAAGTGTCGATTCAGCATGCTCTCAATCGCTGCGTTGCCGCGCGACAACGCATTGCCCACAACGATACAATCGGGGGCTGGCGCTAGCTGATCAGCGTCATAGCCATCCATCACCGCAATGCCGCTATCAACGAGTTGAGTACTCATCGGCGGATAAACGTGGGCGTCACTGCCCGACACCCGATAACCGCTATCCCGTGCCAGTAATGCTAGACCGCCCATGAAGGTGCCACAAATACCTAAGATGTGAACGTGATCAGCCAAACAACTTCTCCATAATTAAGTCAGATTAGCATGTGCCGTTTGCCATTGCGCCGTGAGGGGTCTACCTTACTCACCGTGTTTCACTCCCCCTTATTTAGTTCATCATGACGCGACGCAATTTATTTTATGCCCAATCAGGGGGGGTCACCCCCGTCATCAACGCCTCAGCCGCCGCTGTCATTCAAACGGCGAAGGAGCATCCCAAGCGCATTGGGAAAGTCTTAGCAGGGCAAAATGGCATCTTAGGCGCACTGCAAGAAAATCTCATCGATACGTCGCAAGAAACCAGTCGCTCGATCGAGGGATTAATCAGCACACCCGGAGGGGCCTTTGGTTCTTGTCGCTATAAATTAAAAAGCTTTGCAGAGAATCAAACCGAATATGAGCGGCTGATCACGGTTTTTAAGGCACACAATATCGGATATTTTTTATATAACGGCGGCGGCGACTCTGCTGATACCTGCCTTAAGGTCTCTCACATTAGCGAGCAGATGGGCTATCCCATACAGGCCATCCACGTACCCAAAACCATCGACAATGACCTGCCGCTGACAGACAACTGCCCAGGCTTTGGTTCAGTCGCTAAATATGTCGCCATATCAACACGCGAAGCGGCGTTAGATATTGAATCAATGTGCGCCACTTCTACCAAGGTTTTTATTCTTGAGGTCATGGGCCGGCATGCCGGCTGGATTGCCGGTGCGAGCTGCCTTGCGGCGACAGAGCGAGGGGATGCGCCGCACATCATTCTGTTTCCTGAAATTGCCTTCGATCAGACAAAATTTCTCAGTAAAGTCAGCGATTGCGTCAAACGCTATGGGTATTGCGTCGTTGTCGCCTCTGAGGGGACCAGCACTGCAGATGGCAAGCTACTCGCTGATCAAGGCGAAACAGACGCATTTGGCCATGCTCAACTGGGTGGTTTGGCACCGATGCTGGCTAGCATGGTGAAAGAGCACCTCGGCTATAAGTATCACTGGGCCGTCGCCGACTACCTGCAGCGCGCCGCTCGTCATATTGCCAGTCAAACCGATGTTGACCAGGCGATGGCGCTCGGCCGAGCGGCAGTCGAGCTTGCCTTGGAGGGAGCTAACGCCATCATGCCCACCATCGAGCGACAAACCGGCAAACAGTACCGTTGGCAGATTGGCACTGCGCCACTGCATCGTGTCGCCAATCGAGAGAAAAAAATGCCCCGTCGATTCATATCAAAAGATGGTTTTGCGGTCACTGCGGCGGGCAGAGCCTACTTTGAGCCACTCATCGCCGGCGAAGCCTACCCTGACTATCACCGCGGTATGCCACGATACACGCGGTTAAAGAAAGTGTTGGAGCGCAAACGCTGCACTCCATGGCAGACGTAGCGTCCCAAAACACTGCGCAGCGTGCACAACGAGCGCCCGTCTAGGTCATCAACACGTATCGTTTGAAAATAGCATCGGCTTGCGCCTCTAACACCGACACCATTTGCAACGGAGCGTGACACTCGCCGGCTGGATCAGCATGTCCACGCCACAGCGGAAGACAATGACTCAGTGATAAGTGCTGATGATAGCCCTGTGCCACCGGTCGATAACTGATGTGCCAAGGTTCAGGCGCCACACCGCCGCGGTCAACATCATAGGGCTTATAAAAACCCTCCGCGTTATCCGCTGCTATTTGATCATCCAACCAAGCACTCATCTCAGCAAACACCCCGTCCGGCTGATATTCGCTCGAGATCAACTGAGGCCTATAATCGGCGGGCGCCGCTGAGCGATCCCAAATGTCAAAATCGGTGCCCCAGTGATGCCGAGACGTGCCCGGCAACGCAGAAAAGCGCAGGATCGCAGCAAGCCAGTCACTATCGGATAGCGCTGCGCGGTGCAGATCCACCCCCTTCTCATCCTGTACGGGACGATGACCGAGCCACTTAGCATTCACAATGTCTAATTGGCGGGTGTAACCCCGGAAAGCAGAGGCTACCCGCAGATCAAATCCCGCTGTCGACGCCCGCCTACTGAGTGCAGTGAACGCACTGGCTGCGCCTTGATGCGCCCACATGCCTTCCGCGAATTCACATAAGCCCTCGCGAGAAAGGCCCAACAATGTCAGTGCGTCGAATGCGATATCTTTTCTCCAAGCGCTCGTGCCCTTAGCGGATAGATCCCCCGCTGGTTGATCTCATTAAACAACAGATAAACCTCCAGCCCCTCCGCCATCGCTTGCGCCAGGTGGGCCGCGTAGGTTGGGTCAACTTGCTCTGCGGGCGCAACGCTCGTGATGGCTTCATGCATCACGCAAAAAACCAGAGCAGCACGATGCCCTCGATGAATGGCCGCCACCAGTTCAGTCAGATGCTTACTCGCCCGAGTACTGACCGCATCAGGAAAAGCACCTCTCCCCCCACCAACATGCCATGTCACCGATTTCACCTCGATATAAACACCGCTCCCACTATCAACGAAAAAATCCACCCTCGCTCGGTCAGCTAACCTCACCTCCGATTGCAGCGGCGCGCCACTGGGCATCAAGTCGGGGAAGAGCCCTTCCCGCAATGCTTCGCCGACGACGCGATTCGCCATTACCGCATGAATACAAGCCAACCCCGTCTTGGTCTGCACCAACTCCCAAGTCCATGCTAATTTGCGCGATGGCTTGGAATGGAAGGACAACCACACCGCCGCATCGGCCGGCTGGCAACCCGTCATGGCACCCGTATTAGGACAATGCGCACAAACCAGCTCCTCACCCTCGGCCAAGACCACATCGGCTAAGAAGCGTTTATAACGTCGACTCAAGGTTCCCTTAATGAGAGGCGGAAAGTCCATCAAAACGCCTCCTGTCAGCGAAATGGGCGCACTCAGCCTTGCCGATACCCCATAAACACTGGGCCTCTAAAATCTGTGCTGGTACGGAGGGCCCAGATCTGATAGCGTCCCCGCCCCAAATAAGCGCGACAAAGTCTGTTGTGCTACTTTACGAGGAACAGCACCACTATGGCCAGTCGCAAATCAGCCAGCGCAAAAGCCAAAGGCGCAGCACCTAAGAAGAAAGCTGTCGCCAAAAAAGCGCCCACCAAAAAAGCACCTGCTAAAAAGAAAGCCGTCGCTAAAAAAGCGCCCGCCAAAAAAG
>CAJQKG010000031.1 GCA_905478845.1 uncultured Luminiphilus sp. | reverse complement strand
CCCTACAATGGGGACATGAATCTACGGTTACTCATTCTTGTCATGCTTGCGTGTGTTTTTGCGGGCTGCGCTGCGCCAACAGCGCCGGGCGAGAAGGCTGGCGAGGCGCTGCCGGGCGGCTGGCAACCTTGTGGTAGCGAGCGCCCAAAAGTCTGCACCATGATTTACGATCCAGTCTGCGGACGGCGCGCAGATAACCGTCTCGATGACTACGCCTCCCCCTGTAACGCCTGCGCTGATGTGAATGTGACGGCTTGGCACCCAAAAACCTGCAAGGAATGATATGTCACTGACGAACCGCATTTTGCTGGCCATGGCGGCCGGTATCGCATTGGGATCAATGCTGGAGTGGCTGCTGGGAGTGATCGATCCGGCACATGGCGCCCATGCTTTTATTCAAGAGGGGTTGGTATTGGGTGCCTTTGACGTGGTGGGGCGCATTTTTATCGCCTCTTTAAAATTATTGGTGGTGCCGCTGGTGATGGTATCGCTGATTTGCGGCATGAGTTCACTGGGGGGAAGTAGCCGCATGGGGTCGATCGCCGGGAGAACCATCGGCCTGTATTTGTTGACCACCTGTGTTGCGGTCTCGCTGGGGCTAGGAGTCGCCTTATTAATCGGTCCCGGTAAGGGCGTGGCAACGATGGCCGCAGCGGCGTTTGAGGCAAAACCCCCACCCCCCCTCACCGATACGATCGTTAACATATTCCCAAGCAATCCCTTCAAAGCCATGGCAGAAGGCCAGATGTTGCAGGTCATCGTGTTTGCCTTATTGGTGGGGTTTGCCCTGACGCGAGCCGGCGATGCTGGAGAGCGCATTGCCCACTGGTTTCGGGACATGGAAGTGATTGTCATGAAAATGGTGGGGATACTCATCGAGCTGGCGCCTTATGGCGTTTTTGCGTTGCTCACGAAACTGTTTGCCACCATGGGTTTCGGCACCATTCTCGATTTGGCGGCATATTTCTTTACCTTGCTCGGAGTACTGATTTTTCATGGCTTAGTGGTGTATCCGAGTCTACTGCGTACTCTGACGGCACTGAATCCGGCGATCTTGTTAAGAAAGATGCGGCGCGTGTGGGCGTTTGCCTTTTCGACGGCGTCATCGGGCGCGACATTGCCGATCACGCTGCGCACCGTCGAAAAACGATTGGGTGTGAGTAAAAGTGTGGCGGGGTTTTCGGTACCACTCGGTGCGACCATTAATATGGATGGCACCGCCATCATGCAGGGCGTGGCCACCGTTTTTATTGCTCAGGTGTACGGGATCGATCTCACCGCAGGGCAGCTATTGATGGTGGTGTTGACCGCAACGCTGGCATCGATTGGCACGGCCGCAGTGCCGGGCGTGGGTTTGATTACCCTCGCGCTGGTATTGCAACAAGCCGGTTTACCCGTGGAGGGCGTGGCACTGATTATTGGCGTCGACCGCCTACTCGATATGGTGCGCACCATGGTCAATGTCACCGGTGATGCGACGGTTGCCACCATCGTGGCGCATCAAGAAGGGCAGTTGGATGAGGCGGTTTACCGTGATCCCAACGCCGATCATGAGGGTGATCAGGCGCTGCCCGCAGTAGGAGGTCTGTCATGAGTTTAAAAGTGCGCGTCGTCCCCGTGACGCAATATCAGCAAAACTGTTCCATTGTTCAATGCGAGCAAACCGGACTAGCGGCCATCGTGGACCCCGGTGGTGATATTGAGCTGATTGAGGCGGCGGTGTCGGAAATGGGGGCAACCGTTGAGAAGATTCTATTGACCCATGGGCACCTCGATCATTGTGCGGTGGCGGATGTGTTGCGACAAAAATTATCGGTGCCCATGGAAGGTCCAGAGGAGGGCGATCGATTTTGGATCGACAAATTACCCGAATGGTGCCAGATGGCAGGGTTTCCCCATGCTGAGCCGTTTACCCCCGATCGTTGGCTCAACGATGGTGAGACCGTGACGGTAGGCGCGCAAACCCTCGAGGTGATTCATTGCCCTGGTCACACACCTGGCCATGTGGTGTTTTTACACCGTGAGCTGCAGCTGGCGTGGGTAGGAGATGTCATTTTTGCCGGCTCGATTGGCCGCACCGATTTTCCCCGGGGCAATCACGAACAGCTGATCCACTCCATTCGAGAAAAGCTCTTTCCTATCGGTGATGATATTCGCTTTGTGCCCGGGCACGGCCCCGATTCCACTTTTGGTCGAGAGCGCGCGAGCAATCCCTTTGTTGCGGACCCTAACTTCGGTTAGGCCCGAGGGGGCCAGCGGGTATTTTTTGGGTTACCTCGCCCACCGAGTATTGGGTGTCTGACCTGCCGCTGCCGAGACCTGTGTGGAACCCTCCTCTTGGTCTAACTCACACTAGCTCTCGCTCGTCCCATCCCAGCTTCCTCTTATTTAAGAGGGCGGCTAAGCGGGTAGCAGCCGGTAACGCGTCAAGTTCGGCTGAGAAGGGTACCTTTGGGTTCGAGGTGTCCTCAGGCCGGCCTTCAGGGGGTGGGGTAGGCCACTCCTGAGAAGATGGTTGCCTCGACCTTGATAGTGCGTAGCGCGTCTGCCGGTGCCGTCATCGGGTCTTCCGCTAGCACGACAAAATCGGCTCGTTTGCCCGCACGGATCGATCCAATCTCATTCTCTCTGCCGATCACTTCTGCAGCGCCCGAGGTCACCGCCTTGAGGGCTGAGGCGCGTGACAGCCGTTCTGCTTTGAGCCCTTGTGCACCACTAATGGTTTGTCGCTCGCTCGCTGCCCAGACGAGTGTGAGGGGCGATAGCGGTGCCATGGGCGCATCAGAGTGCAGCGTGAGGGGCACACCATGGCGTTCGAGCGACCCTAACCGGGTCATTTGTGCCGCGCGATCGGGCCCCAGCCAACTGACCGCATAGGCCTCTGAGAGCAGGTAGTGATAGTAGGGATTCACCGATGCCTGCATGCCTAACTGTCCCATTTGAGCACTTTGCTGCTCGGTGCTATAGGCCAAATGCTCGACCGTGGCACGGTGTGCGGGCCGCGGAAAGTCTGTTTGCAGGCCCTTAATGAGCCGGATAAAACGATTGACCGCCGCATCGCCATTGGCATGTGCATGGAGTTGGAAACCGGCCTGCCAAAAGACCTCCGCGTAGGCACGTAAGGCGGGCTCTGGCACCATCCACACCCCTTTATGCCCATCGAGATAACCGGGAGGACCCATTTGTGCGAGGCCAGAAAAAATCGCCCCATCAATCATCAGCTTAAAGTGATTGCCGACCGAGACACGGTCGTCGTTGTCCTGTTGCCAGTGCCGAATTTCGGCCAGTGCGTCTGTGGGGGATTTTTCTCGGGTCAAGAAATCAAGAATAATCGGGGTAAGAATCAGCCGGGTGGGCACGGGATAAGCGTGAGCGGCTGCGCGCACACCCGCAATTTCAGCCGTTGGGTTACCGTACACCCCCGTCCCCATATCCAAAGCGGTGGTCACGCCTGCTTGATGGAGCATGGCGAGA
>CAJQKG010000030.1 GCA_905478845.1 uncultured Luminiphilus sp. | reverse complement strand
GTCGGGATAAGTTCGGACGGCTTCAAATCGAACATCAGCGTCCAAAAAAGGCCTTGCGAGTCTTAACCCTAGGGTGACCGGACGGGCTCTCCCCCATCCTCATAATCGATTGGTCGTAGGTTCAAGTCCTACTGGGCCCTACATTTATCTCATATAAAAAGTCGCTTATCGCCGGCCATCCCCCATTGCCTCACGCGTGTATTGCGCAGGCACAGTAGAGATGAGAGTTATAGCTACATTCGGAAAGGCTGGCGATAAAACTAAAGCGCCTGCATAAGCAATAATAAAGCTGCACCTGCCAACGGGAGCAACGTTAAAGCTGTACCAACGACACGCATGGGCATACTGGATCTCATAAAGCCCATACAGATTCCGTGCATCACACGCCCTAGTAAGAACGCACCCGCAAGAACGTGCAGCTTCGTGCCTGCTACTCCAGCAGTCTCAAGAAAGAACAACAGAATGAGCATTGTTGGCAGATACTCAGTGAGGTTTCCGTGGGCGCGGACAGCCCTCTGAAGTAACTCATCGTCACCCTTTCCTAGCGCCATAAAGGTAAAAATGGGGCTACCTCTTAAGCCAATGACTCTGATCGACAAGATGAACAGAAGGATGGCCAGCAAAGATGCATAGAGGGCGGTAATCATTAGTCGTACTCCTTGAATTTGAGACGCAGAGTACTATTTGACTAGGATTAGCGCCACGTTCCGTGAGCGTCCCACTACTGCAGCTCAAGACCAGCCGGCGGGCAACAAACATTGTCAGGCCTCTCCCCAAAATTGTAAGCCAACACCAGCAGACCTAAGCGCAGTGTTCCAAGGGGTAAACGGCCTGTAGTCTGCGTCGGTAGCGCATCAAAAACTATGGATTATTCATTTCGCGCAGTGAGGACCAGAACGTCATCGACCGGAACCTGGCTGATCTTCACGAAAACAAAGAGGAAAACTCTACCTGGCCACGTTAGCATCGCTGGTAGATTCGTGCTGCTACCATCGGCGTCCTCTAATCGGTAGCGGTTAACCAGCACCTCTCGTGGTGACTGAAAATACAAAAAAAATCGGCATCTTTTTGCAACGCAATAACAAAAAAATATACCATCATGACTGCCCGGGACTTTGGGCAAAAGTTACTTGTCACTGGAGAACGCTGACATCATGACAAACCCTCTCAATACAGATGTGCTGATCATCGGAGCCGGGGCTGCGGGCTTAACCGCGGCTTTGACGGCTCACCAATGCGGCGCAACAGTCACCGTCATCGAAAAAGGGGCGCGACTGGGTGGCACCGCGGCCATTTCGGGGGGCATTGTTTGGGTGCCAAATAATCCACAGATGAAAGCCAAGGGCATTGCCGACAATCGAGACGATGCGCTCGCTTACTTTCGGTCTTTAGATCATGGCGAAATGAGCGCTGACACGTTGGAAGCCTTTGTCGACGAAGGGAGCAACGCGCTTGAATTCTTAAATGAACAGGGCGCTCTTGAGTTACACATCCTAGAGGGCTATCCCGACTATTACCTCGATCGCCCCGGCGCAATTGCCGACGGAGGACGAGCCCTCGATAATGCCCTGTTTGATTACAGCACCCTAGGCGAGTGGGCTGACAAGATATACAACGGTGGCGACATAGTGCGCATGATGCTCCTTGAAACGCCCTTAGGCGGCGGCACCGGCATCATCGAGCCCGAAGAAATGCAGCGTCGTATTGACGGGGACTTGCGGGGTTGGGGTCAGGCGTTGATCGGGCGCTTGTTGAAAGCTTGCTTAGATCGCGACATTGAGCTGCTGCTTGAAACCAGCGCCAGAGAGTTAGTCAATACAGAGGGTCGCGTCACCGGCGTCAGAGTAACAAAGGATGGCGTCGACCAAACCATCAACGCCAAGAGAGGAGTCGTTTTGGCGACCGGTGGTTTTGAATGGGATGAAGCGTTAAAAACCACCTTTATGCGTGGCCCGCTAACGGCACCCGCATCACCACCGACTAACACCGGTGATGGGCTAAAAATGGCCCTGAGTGCAGGAGCCGGATTGGGCAATATGACCAGCGCCTGGTGGATCCCCACATTGTCTATGAGCGGACATAAATGGCCAGAAAATGGTGCCCCGCAAAAAGAAGTGCAACGGTCGCTACCGGTGCTGATCGAACGGACTTTGCCACATAGCCTGATGGTAAATCGACAGGGCAAACGATTCTGCAACGAGGCTAATAATTACTCTGCACTGGCAGGCGCTTTTCAGAGTTTTGACCCGGCCACCTATGATTATCACAACCTGCCCGCCTATCTCATCATGGACAGCCAATACGTTGGCCGATATCCCATTGCGTCCGTGATGCCAGGAGATCCCTTACCGGACTGGATTATTCAAGGGGCAGACCTGCCAAGCCTGGCGAGTACCTTGGGAGTGGATGCGGAGGAGCTAGAGGCAACGGTGTCCACATTTAACACCCACGCGGCAGATGCCAAGGACCCCGATTTTGGGCGCGGTGAAAGTGCCTACGACCGTTTCTATGGCGACCGCTCGCGGCCCGGTGCTGCCGCCACCTTGGGACCCGTAGAAGTCGGGCCTTTTTACGCGGTGGAAATCAATATGGGCGCACTGGGCACCAATGGTGGCGCCAAAACCAATGGCACAGCGCAAGTACTGGATGTCCACGGCAAAGTCATACCGGGTCTTTACGGTGCGGGCAATGTGATCAGTAATCCAACGGGCAGCGTTTATGCTGGCGCCGGCGGCACGTTAGGCCCGACCCTCACCTTTGGCTATATCGCCGGCAAGTCAGCCGCCCAATCGGAGAATGCAGAATGACCAGAGTGTTAGTGCTTGGCGCAACGGGAGACCAAGGCCATCCCCTCCTGACTCGCTTGATGGATGCGGGCTTCACACCCGTCGCCGCGCTGCGCAACCCGGATGCTTTACAGGGCACAGAGTTTGCCCATGTCGAAACAGTGCAAGCAGATCTTTATGACGCGCAATCTATGATTAAGGCGGCACAAGGTACCGACGCGATTGCAGCGCATCTACCCTTTGTTTTTGATCGCGAGATGGCCGAAAGCTTAGGGAACAATATCGCAGCAGCCGCAAATGAAAATGGCGTTAAAAAAATTATTTTTAACACCAGCTGCTTTGTCGCTGAGCAGGAAAACGGCAACCCCGCCCATGATGGGCGCCGCGATATTGAGCAAGCCATTATTGACAGCGAGGCGGCCTACGCCATTTTCGAACCCAAGGTATTCATGGACAACCTGATTCGCAGCTGGAACAAGCCAGCCATTGTCAATCAAGGCATCTTTGCCTACCCGGCTAAACCAGATTTACTGATTTCATGGATCTGCCTCGACGATGTCGCCGCCTACATGGTGGAGGCGCTTAGCCGCGATGATATCCCCAGTGGTCGTTACGCGATCGGGGGACCAGAGGCCTTAGTGGGGGATCAACTTGCCGAAAGCCTGAGCAAGGTGACGGGAAAAACCGTTACCTTCAATAGCCTAACCCCGGACCAGTTTGCCTCCGGCATGAGCTTGTTGGTGACCGGTTCAGAAAAAGTAGAACCGCTGTCAATCTACGATCGCATGGCGGGGTTTTATCGTTTCTACAACACGCAAGACG
>CAJQKG010000029.1 GCA_905478845.1 uncultured Luminiphilus sp. | reverse complement strand
TTGGCAAAGTAAAAAGTGGACGCCAGGCTGGAGTCGCTGGGTGGATGGGTATAGCCGGATCTGGGGCGGCCGTTAATAGTGACGCCTTGAATGGTGGCCTGAATATTACTGATGTCGCAGGGCTGCCCATGACCCGCACCATGGAAAGTGGCCGTCAGGGTAAAAGGCGCGTTGGGCGCAGGTTGTAGGGGGCTTACAGAGTAGGTGACGCTGCCAACGTAGGTCGCGGACGCGGTAGCCCATCCGCTCAGGCTGAGCAGCCATGCAAATGCTGCCAGTGGCCGTGAAAGCCGCCCCAGCACCCGCAAAAATCTCTGCCACTTTGTCTTCACACCCATACCTAAACTCTTCAAAATAATGAGCGGCCTGGAGTAAGGAGCATCAGGATCGACCCTACTACCAGCCCTCGCGCGACTTGCATGGGCATCCCAGCCGGCTTATCACGCTTAAAAAACCAACACTAATTGCCCAAGATATTAACTCGAAGAATCGCGATTGCATTGTGCAGAAAATGACAAATTAGCGGCCGTACCCGCCAAGTATACTATGCGCATCGGGCTGCTCGGGAGAGCTCTAAAAGGCCGATTTGGCCCGCATGACTTTACAGAGTGAAGCCGGAATCGAGGGTGACTAATTGGCCGGTCACGTAGTCAGAACCCGTGATCAGCGACAAAATGGTGTCCGCCACATCCTCGGGCGTGGTCACATGTCCCAGCGGGGTCTGGTCCGCGAAGACCTTCTTCAGGCCCTCGTACTGCTCCGCGTCTCCACCACCCCAAGTATTGAAGGCCCAGTCGCCGTCAATGAGGCCGGGCAGCACTGCGTTCACGCGGATCTTTTTCTTGCCCAGTGTTTTAGCAAGCGTTCGCGTCAGGCTATTCATGCCGGCCTTGGAGGCGCATTAGCTGGCTAAATCGCTGGCATCTGGGCGACAATGATTACCTTCAAGCCGTTGATTGAGACTGACTGATGAGCTATTCGCTATGACCTTGGATGCCTGCCCACATGGCCTGTTCGCCCTGGATCAGGAGCAGCTGCGCTCGCCCTACGATCTCTACCGACAATGGCGTGAGATGGGACCGGTGGTGTATCTGGAAGACCAGGATATCTATATCGTGACCCGACATGACCTGATCAAGTCGGTCAATCGCCAACCCGTCCTGTTTTCCAACCAGAATCCATTGGGCCCCTCTTCAGCGCTGGCTGCCGAGGCTATCGCGGCGGTACTGGCGGACTTTAGCGAGGAAGCCGTGACTCGAGCTACCATTGTGCTCAATCGCGGCAACGTGCTGTTTACTGCCGATCCGCCAGAGCACACTCGGCATCGACGGCTGCTCAACGTCGCCTTGAAACGTTCCGCAATAGATCGCATTAAGGATGATATCGACCTCATCGCCCGCCAGGCCGTCGGCAGTATCGAACGCGGGACTGTTATCGACCTTAACAAAGCGCTGGCGGTGCCCGTACCCATCCATTGCCTGGCGACATTATTGGGTGTGCCAAGAGCCTATACCGATGACTTCCACCGCTGGGCCGAGGCGATCAATGCCTCCATTGGCTCGGCTATGTCTGAAGATAAAATCAGGGAAGTGATTCAGGACCAGATGGATTTCTGGTCATTTTTTGAAGCCGAGATAGTGTCGCGCGAGCAGGCCCCCGGTCAGGACCTCTTATCGGCCATTGCCACCGCGACCTCTGCCATAGACGCTCCCCTGACCCTGTCCGAAAAAGTCGGTTTCTGCTCGCAGTTAATCGGGGCAGGCGCTGATACCACGACCAAGCTGATTGGCTTCGCTACGCTTGCCATGGCACAGGATCAATCGCTGCAAGATGAACTGCGCCAGTCACCTGAAAAAATTGGCCCGTTTGCCGAGGAAATACTCCGCCTGGAGCCGCCCGTACAGGGCATGTTCCGGGTGACAACCGCTGACACCGAGTTGGACGGCACCCACATACCCCAAGGCAGTATGGTGTGGCTGCTCTACGGATCGGCCAATCGCGATGACAGTGTGTTTGCCTGCCCCAATCACGTGAATCTGGCCAGGCCCAACCCCGGTGATCACTTAAGCTTTGGCAGCGGCCCGCATATCTGCATAGGCGCCAATCTCGCGCGACAGGTGGCACATAGCGTATTGACACAGCTATTGGTTCAAACGGAGCGGATCGCGCTGCCTGAGTCCGCTGAGCAACCGACGGTCCTGCCCAGTTACGTCATGCATGGTTTAGCGTCGCTAACAGTGCGGCTGACCTGATCGGAAGTATTGGATTTTGACCTGTGCCGACTTCAGTGCGCAGGTATTCGGGCGTCTATCTCAACAACATTAGTTGTCAGCACTAATCACTCGCCCACGCTCCTCAGACTTCTCCCACATCCGTATATAGGACTCGGCTGAACGAAACAGCGGCTCCAGTTCTTCATCGCTCACGCCATCGCGCCTGACTTCTTCTATCACCTCAACGACCAGCCCCAGATGCACCATACCCTCGGTATTAAAATCGACCATGCGGTTGGCGAGCATCGGTTGGTTAAAGGTGATATCGCCGGCAAAAGAAGTAAACGGGTAGGTAATGCCCTCGTCGGTCTGTGGAAGTATAAGAAGTATAAATGGGGTGTCGGGAGTAACGGGCCGTCCAGAAAGCGGTCGTGGAGGCAGGAGATCGTGGATGTAGGCTCGGGCAGTGCCTGCGGTGAGTACTCGCATTGCTGGTCTTGTA
>CAJQKG010000028.1 GCA_905478845.1 uncultured Luminiphilus sp. | reverse complement strand
GATTCGTGCGCTGACACACATACCCGGGGTGATTGCTATTTCGGCGGGCCGTAACATCACGGATCGTGCCGGTGGTGCGACGCATGGGGTACTGGTGACGCTGGAATCGGAGAGCGATTTGCCAGGATACCTGCACCATCCTGACCATCAAGCGGTAGGGAATGTATTGCGCGAGCACTGTGAGGTGCTCGCGCTAGATTACGAATGCGAAAGCGCTATCGCTGACTGAGGCCTTCCTCACTCGGTGGTGCGAACACTAACAGTGCGTTCCCAGCCTCATGGTTGTATAAACCGTAACCGGAATTGATGACCAAGTGCCCATCTCCTAGAGCGGGCCCGGACCCGCTCATCGAACCTCCTTTGGCGATCACACCGTTTGTCCCCGTCACCGACTCGGTGGTATCGAACGACCAGATAATGTCTCCCGTTTCGCTGTTGTAAATACGAATAAAGCCGTCCAGATGTCCAGCAACTACTGCATCATCGGTCGCCGTGATGGGAGCGGAGACGCCGGGATCACAAAAGGGTCT
Organism: uncultured Luminiphilus sp.; assembly: GCA_905478845.1. Taxonomy (GTDB): domain Bacteria; phylum Pseudomonadota; class Gammaproteobacteria; order Pseudomonadales; family Halieaceae; genus Luminiphilus. Next base: position 3,438 of record CAJQKG010000028.1, on the reverse strand, counting down.
GCCTTCGCCACAGACATTGTCTTGCACGTGGCTCCAGAGCACTTCTCCTGTGGCCGCATCAATAGCAGAGATGCCTGGTCGCGCTTTTTTGGGATCTAACCATTCGCCATTGCGGGTATCGTTCATATCGTTGATGGGAACGAATACCCTTGACCCAGCTGCAGCCATTCCAAAGTGCACGCCGCCCTGAATACTGCCTCGACCGAGTTTCGTTTCCCATACTTTGGTTTGTCCTGTTTCCCAATCCAGAGCAAATACGCGGCCATCCTTCTGACCCGCGACAACCAAGGTGCGCTCGTCGTCCAAGTCGACTAACAGAGGACTTGAGGATTGGTCATAGTCTGGACCATCTTCTTCAGGGCAGTTGGGATTGTCGATCATCATGCAGGCGACATTCCAGGCATCGTCCGGGAAGGTTTGACGTGACCAGAGTCGTTCGCCAGTATCAAGACGGACAGCGATCACCGCATCACTATTTTGGTCTGCGGGGGAGGAGTAATTTTCCCCCGTACCGAAAATCAAGAGATTTCTGGCGACATCGATGGTGGGGCTCGTCCATATGGGGGCGCCAGAGGGCGAGAATACTTTTGTCCCCGCCCGAGTCGTTGCGATAGAAATAGGGGGGTTGGGGATGGAATAACTATCCCAAATGATACTCCCATCATCGCTATTAACTGCTAAGACATGACCCCGAAACGTGCAGCAGGCATAGTCTGGGTCCGCGGCGGTGACCACCTCCAAAGAGGATATGGGCACATAAAGGTTGCCATTGGCAAAGGCGGGGGTGCCTGTCAGTGTGGCGCTATGGTGATCATCGGCGCTGGTTTGCCAAATGGGTTCGCCTGTCTCGGCATCGATGGCGTAGAGATTGGCAATAATGTCGCCAAAATAGGCGGTTGGAACCTTATCTGGACCACGTTTGCCTAAGGTGATCCCGGTTCTCACCTCAGCGCGTGCCGCAAACGTCCACCGCACGCAGCCGGTTTCCAGATCAAAGGCGTAAACCGTGCCGTCCTGACTGCCAACAAACACCGCGCCCATCGCGATGGTGGGCTGTGAGCGCGCGCGCGTGGCGCCTGGGAAGCCAAAGCTCCACTTTAGTTCGAGGTCATTTAAATGGCTGTTGCTGAGCCCCGAGATGTCGGAGGGTACATGTCGATTGGTATCGTAACCCCATCCGGTTAGCCGCCCTTCGTCGAGCGCTGAAAACTGTTTTGAAGGCCCTTCACACCACGCTAATGGTGACTCTGCAGCGGGATCGCCAAGTCGCATTTGAGTGATGTATTCCACAATGTGCTGTTTATCGGTGTCACTCAAATGGGCGGCTTGCGACGCCATAACGCCTTCTGTGAGCGATCGATATAAAACCTGTGGCGACATTAACTCAAGCCAAGTGGTGTGAGGTGCTTTATAGACCTGTGCTTCATGGCAGCCAGCGCAGTGTTGGCCGTATAGCGGCGCGCCAGGGAGGGCATCTCGGTCACCCAGATCACCCACCCAAGCATACTGCTCGTCCATTGAATTCAGCGAGGTCGCATCCTGAGTTGAGGGTGGTGCGCTCTCTGTTTCGGCGGCACTGATAGTGCCGGCATGCAGGAGGAACCCTGCGGCTAGCCCGAGGGCAATGGTGACGTGCCGGTAATGAGACGTGCGTAATTTCCACATGATATTTTCCCTCTTAGTCTCCCACATTGTAACGACGCTTGTCCCTAAGTGGGGCACTTTTATTCGATAACCGCGATGCCGCGTATCGCCGCGTAACATGATGCCTGGCGCCACCACGGTGGGAGTTTATCAATCTTGCCTGGCTGATCGCGCTCTCGGATCGTTGCAGAAACGATACCCATAAGACAACTTTTCGCGCCGTCATCACCGAGAACAGGCCTCCTTGTCCTGATGGTGAGGCGGCAGTTTTTTTAGGTTGAGCTTTAATGTTACGGTGTTTAAAAGTAGTGAAAGAGACTCTGGCGTCAGTGAAGCTTTGGTAGGGTAGAGTTCTGATACCAGCGATAGTCTGATTGAGAATCAGGGGGTAGATAGCAATGGTGAGAGAAAATTTGTGGGTGGTGAAGTGCACTGACCGAGAGGACGATGATGTCCCGCAGCTGCGTGAAGAATACATGGCCGGTCATTTATCGCACCTTGAGGCGATAGTGGACCACATTGCGATGGCCGGTCCCTTGAAGGACCCTACGGGGAGTCGGATTGTGGGCAGTTTGCTCGCGTATCGTACTGATGATTTAGAGCAGGCCAAGGCATGGCTCGATGGCGACCCCTATGCTCGCTGTGGTATCTGGGCAGAGATTGAATGGTCGCGACTGGTTTTAGCCGCCGGGTCACTGGTGGGTGGCGTGACATGGTAGCGACAGATAACGCCGATCTGCGCGCCAACCTGAGTGGTCGGTGTGCGTTGGTGACGGGCGCTAGCTCGGGTATTGGCGCCGGTGTGGCGGCAGCACTGGCTGCCAACGGTGCCTCAGTGTGGATTAATCACCCCGACGCGTCGACCGCTGATGCGGCAGGGAGGATCGTTGCCGACATTACGGAGGCTGGTGGCCAGGCGACAGCAATACAAGCTGATGTGAGTAGCGAGGCTGAGGTGGCATCCATGTTCGCTACCGTTGCCGAGGAGGGACTCGATATCCTCTGCAATAACGCGGGCATTGCCCACGCGAGTCCGGTTGAAGAGATGGCCGTGTCCGACTTTGATCGCTTGATGGCGGTCCATGTCCGCGGCACGTTTCTGTGCACGCGGGCGGCACTGAAGTTGATGTACCCCCGCAATCGTGGGCGTATTATTAATACGGCGTCTCAGTTGGCCTATATTGGCGCCCCAGGATTTTCCCACTATACCGCTGCCAAAGGCGCCATATTGTCCTTTACGCGCAGTCTGGCGCTGGAGATTGGTGACAGAGGCATCACGGCCAATTGTGTGGCACCCGGTGCGACGATGACGCCGATCCTCGCTGATGTGCCCGAGGAAATGCTGGAGGGGATTCGTCTTAATATCCCTGCGGGAAGGATCGCGGAGGTTGACGATATTGTCGGGGCCTACCTCTTTCTTGCCAGCGACGCTGCGGGACATTTTCGGGGTCAGTGTCTGAGCCCGAATGGGGGCGATGCTTTTCTCTGATTGAGCCTGCTCCTGCGCCGGTGAAGGCCCGCTATCTGTCGTTTAAGGCGACATGTGGTCTATTGCGACACTACTTCTGCTGAAATTGATCGCTAAACTGCATTGCATTCGCATAAAAAAAAGCTGATTATATATACAGTACTTTTGAGAAGGCGATTTTAGCTTCATTAGGATGTTTTTTGATGGGGCAAAGAGCACAGAAGAGCATAGAGAGCACAGAAGAGCATAGAGAGCACAGAAGAGCATAGAGAGCACAGAGAGCACAGAGAGCAAGTGGCAGCGAGGCCGCTATCCCGACCGAGATA
>CAJQKG010000027.1 GCA_905478845.1 uncultured Luminiphilus sp. | reverse complement strand
CTGCCTCGTCCTCGCTGAGCGCTGAGCACTGAGCACTGAGCTAGGACGCTAAAGGAGCTAAGCACCTCCTGTCGGACAACCCATATCGACCACAAAATCGCTATTCAGTGCCTGTCACCGCGCTATCGCCACACTGCTTTTCTCAAACAGCGACTGAGTAATTGATCCGAATAAGGCCTGGTGATCACCGCCGGTGCCCCACAGAAAAGGAAACGGTCATTGGCACCCATCTGGTTAATCAATAGTCCCACGTTGAATGGCGCGACAGACAACATTACGTATCCTCGCTACTGAACAGAGAATAGCGCCTGCCTCTGGGGGCTGGTATTTTTTGCGCCTCAGGCAAGGTACAGATTCTGTCCATGTGAGTCGTACTGCCATCGGCATACTCCCACACCAGTTGTTCACCGGCGGGGCCTTGCTCAAGGTAACGCTTGACCACTATTGGCCCCCAACCAAAAACATGGAAGTCCAAGGCACCGTCATTCCAGACCATGCTGGCCGAGGTGCGCATGCAGTACTCTTTTTGGCCCACGGTGAACAAAACCGAGCCTTCGGTATCGTCAGTATTGAGGCCCGCCGTACTGTTAGGCCCATAATCATGGATCACTCCGCTGGACGTGACCACGACGCGACTACCGCACTGCTCTACTCGCTCTACGTGCCCTACATGCCCACCTCGAACGCCCAACCACAAACCTCGAATATCATCAGCGCCATCGGCCAATGGCTCGGTGCACTGAGCCAAAATGGGCAACGGAAAATGGGTATAGCCACAATGTGGCGTGTTGCCTTTGGGGATGTCGGCCGCCAGTAGCCCGCTGTCGTCAAGCGCCGGCAAATCGCAGTAATCGAGCACGCTGCCATCCCCGGAAAGCGTCGCCGCGTCGATAGTGAGTGGCGGTCGAGACGAAAAGTATCCCAGCCAAAATAGAAAAAGAAACAGACAGAGCGTTAACAGACTCAGCACAGTACCGATTGTCTTAATCATGACACCACAATACCGCTCAGAGAGTTCATTGCCACACCTCAAGATTATCTGCTCGGCCTATCGAGCGGTCGAGTTTGATCGATAACATCTCGTGCATGCCGCAGGCCTGCAGCATTTGCTCCACCGATGCTTGTTCATCCAAAGGCAGGCCCGCATAAATGGCGTGCACTCGTTGCAACAGGTAAAACCGGTAAGGCGAGGCTAAAGCAGTGAAAGTGTGCCCTCGCACAGTGAACTCAGCCCTGCCCAGCAGATTGCCCAGCCGACCCACCGCGGCCGCCCCTGCTTCAGGCTGTTGTTGAGCCAGCCAGTCATTAATCACCGCAGCAGCAGCACGAGTCTCGGGCACAAAGTCTTCCGCCACAGCGCGCAGCACCGCCATCAGCGTTTCCGGTACCTCATCGTTGTTCAAAAAATCAGTGCCCGGCGCAAAAAACTCCGGCACGTCTTGGTCGGGGCGATTCATCCGTTCAACCCATCGGTACACCCGTGGGGCACGCTGTTGCATCAATGACGCCGGATGAGGATCTCTTCCCAAATGCGCATACAGGGGTGCAAGCAATCCGTAATCGCCGACACAGGGTTTCCAACCCAAAAGATAGGGGTACTGTTCAAAGTGGGCATTGAAGGCATCGAGATACTCTGTATACAGCGCCTCTACCAAAGGCTGAGATTGCTCGGTGACGCCAAATACCTCTGTGACGTGCCGCATTCGGTTCATCATATGCTCGGTTTTTTCGGCGCGTTCTGGTGTCTCTCGCTGTGCGTGCAAAAAGTGATGCTGTACAAAATGAAGGTTGTCTTCCGGGAAATTCCAGCGATAGTGCATCGCCGGCCTCAGCAGCCCATCGTGACCAATCACGTCAAACAGAGCGCTGATAATTTGCTGGCAGGCCCCCTGTGGTTGGCTAGGGCGGCCATTGGCCGATTCAAAGTGCTCAATGATCGCCGCGCCGTCCCGAATGACCTCTCCTGCGGGTGTGACCAGCGTCGGTATTGTCGCGAGCTTGGCCTTGGGCAACACCTCAGCCTTAAAACTTTCATGGCCGGTAGACCGTTCTTGAAAAGCAATACGCTGCTTAATGAGATAAGCGCGAGCCCGACCTGAATAGAGTGAATGGGACAGAGCATACAAACGATGCAGATCGGTCATCTCAAAACGTCCTTTTTCATTCGATACGCCACATAAAAGGGCAGCAACAACAGCAGGGTCAGTAGGAAGATAAGGATTTGCTCCCCCGACTTTTTGTGAAGCGTGTTGAAGAACAACTGCCTCATCTGTGTGTAGCCAACCGGAAGCGGCAGCACACCATTCTCTTGCTGGTATTGCTGATAGCGGGACAGCATGCGCTGAAAGAGGGCCGGCTGTGTAGCGGCTAAATCCACCGTTTCACCGGGGTCTTCAACAATATTGAAAAGACGCCACTGCCCATCGCCCAGCGGCGCCTGATTGACCACCACCTTGTAATCCCCTTGAAACAAAGCTCCGTGCCCCGTTAACTCATATCCTACGGCGTCGCCCTCTCCGTAGACGCGCTCAATCTCCCCCCTCAATAGCGGCGTCAGGTCACGACCAATCAGCGGCAGTACCGGTCGCCCCGCATAGCGCTCACCCGGCAGCGCAGTGCCGGATAGGGCAAGAATGGTGGGGGTAATGTCGGTGGCCCAGGCAAACGCGCGGTTCAGCTCACCCGGTTGTCGCACCGGTTCACCAGCAATGATCAAGGGCACACGCATGCCTCCCTCACCGGCATAAAATTTGTAGTGCGAGAGCGGACTGGCTGAGGCGCTGGCGAAGCTGGGGCCTATCGTATTAAAGCTGCCCTTCAGGCCCAAGCGATCATAATCTGAGTCGTAACCCAGCTGACGAGACCCGATAGTTTGGGCAAAGGCCATCTGATCAGCAGCGCCACTCGCCTCACTGCCGTTATCGGAGGTGAAAATGAAGATGGTATTGCCATACTCACCCCGTGACTTGAGATATGCCACCAGACGACCGATGTGAAAATCCATCGCTTCGATCATGCCTGCGTAAACCGCCATGCGCTTGGCCTCGTAACGCTGCCGCTGCTCATCCAGCGCATTCCAGTCATCAGTCGTCGACATATCCACCATAGCGGTATCCGCCGGCACGATACCCAGCTCCACCGCGCCTGCCCGACGCTGAAGACGCAGCGAGTCCCATCCCGCGTCATACACCCCCCTATATTTATCGATATAGGCCTGCGGCGCCTGCACGGGCACATGCACCGCCTGAAAAGGCACATAAGCAAAAAACGGTTTGCCGTCTTGCAGATTGCTGTCAATGAACTCAATGGTTTTATCAACGAGAAACCGTGAAGAGTAAAAGTCCTCCGGTAAGGTGATGCGCTCACCGTCGGCGAACCAATTCGCCCGATCGTATAGAGGTATATAAGGACGCTGCTCCCAGTTATCCGCACCAGAATCCATCAACGCTAGGGTTCGCTCAAAACCTCGCCGACTGGGTCGTTTCTCCGGACTGGCCCCCAAGTGCCATTTACCTGCCATATAGGTGTGATAACCACTCCCTTCTAAAAGGGCAGCCACAGTGACCACGTTGTCGCCCAGTTCTCCCTGATATTGAGGCTGTGTTCGTTGTTCGGGCGCCAGTAGCTCTGGAATGTTCGAAACACCCGCCGCGTGGCTATCCACACCAGTGAGTAACATCGCTCGAGCCGGCGCGCAGTTGGCGGCAGTATGATAGTTAGTAAACCGCACTCCTTGTTCAGCCAAGGCCGACAGCGTGGGGGTACTGATCTCGCTGCCATACGGGGCGATGTCGGTATAACCCAAATCATCTGCGAGAATGAAAACGATATTAGGGCGTGAAGCGACAGTGGATCGCGCATTGCTCACCCCCTCAGCTTCGTCGTTTGCCTGCACCGCGGCAGTGAACAAGCTGAACGAAATCGCAGTCGCTAGACCCCACCCACGGAGGCGCGCAATGTTCACCAACTCAAGCCTCGTCGGCCAGCCGGCGCGCGGCTATGAGCAAAATGATCGACACGATTATCTCTGGCGCAATGAGGTCTAAGGCCAATGCGGCATCGTGCACCAACCAGGCAACAATCCGACCAATGGCTGTCAGCGATAGCAACATGATCGCCGGGTAATACCAACTGCGACGTCCACTGATGAGTGCAATTAACAGGCAACTCGACAGCGTCAGGAAGAAGGCAGACATATCACCCACCTGAGAACTCAAGCCAACACCCTGATCCAGTGTGAGGCCAAAGTTGGAGGCTACGCCGGTAGGGGCGACCAGCCAACGCAATCCCGTTACCAAAAATAAAACAGCAGGCAGTAGCACCAGTATTTTCAGTATTCTATTCACTTGCCTTCTCCTTAGCTCAGCGTGGCGGCGAGTGCTTAACTCGCCCACACCCCCTTATTAATTCAGTTCAGCTCACTCAGGAGTCGCATCATGGTATGCGCCGTCTCCAGACCCGAGTTCTGATTCTGACCGGTGACGAAGCGCTGCTCGTCGTCGGCAGTCACATGAGTTGCAAAAATATCCCTGAAGGCCGTCTGGCTCTCAAATACAACGCCCGCCTTGCGCAGCTCGGTCTCGGGATGCAGCGGTGTCATCTCTATGCCCAGCTCCTTGATTTGTTTGTCAGTGACCCCTGTCATACGGCGCCCTGCGATCAGCAGGTTGCCGTCGCGATCACGCGCATTCACTAACCCCAATACGCCATGGCAGACGCCACCAATTACTGCCGCCTTGTCACCGTAGTAAGCCTCGCTCACCTTGGCCGACAATTCGAGAGACTGCGCCAGGTCATAGGCTGCACCCCAGCCACCTGAGAGAAATACGATATCGTACTGGTCGATATTGACGTCGGCGATAGGAATAGAATTTCTCACTTTCGCCTGCGCCAGCGTGTCGTTCAAGTAACGCTCGTCTTCTGGCGACTTCACCATAAATCGCAAAGTTTGAGGGTCGATGGGGATTTCACCGCCCTGAATGCTGGCGAGATCCACGGCCATTCCGCCGTCAAGAAAGGTGTAGTACGGGTGCGTCATCTCAGAAGCCATTACCCCGGTGGCTTCGCCCTCGGTTTCGCCCCACGCCGCCAGCACATCGTGACTGGTGGTAATAATGAGAGCGCGCTTGCCCGGTAATGTGACCGTTGGTCCGCTGTAGCTCGGATGCAAACCCGCCTTATGCAAAATGGTCGGTAATGACAGCAGCAATACGCCACCCAGAGCAAGCACTGTAAAGACACCTGTGACTATTTTTCTCATCCCGCTTCTCCCGCAGCATCGCCGCCATTGATGGCGTTAGACGCACTCAATATTATGGCATAAATAATGCCATAATAAAGCGGGACATATCAAGCTAACTCGACGTCAGTCTTGTTAGAGTTCGGGCAATCCTCCGACTGGCAAAACAGAAAATGGCAAAGTGTCATCGAGTCGGCCACAAACCCCACTAAGTCGGCCCAAACAAGACTGGCCCCACTATTAGCAGATGAGTACCAACAGATCAGTGCCAGCCGAAAGGAGAGGCGTTGCTCACGCTAA
>CAJQKG010000026.1 GCA_905478845.1 uncultured Luminiphilus sp. | reverse complement strand
CGCGATATCCCAGGTCATGGAGTCAGAGATGAGCCAGCGCAATGCCGCGCGAACACCCGTTAAATCTGCCTCGTTATAATCCTTGCCATCGGTTCGGTTCTCCAAATACCCATCATCATCAACGTAGTAAGCGGAGAATTTAGTCAGCACGTTATCGCTGAGGGGGAGATCGATACTACCGCGGAGCAACGTCTTTCCGAATCGGCCCGCACCGGCCTCGACATAACCCTGCATGGTGTCGGAGGGCTTCTTCATGACGACACTGATTGCGCCACCCGTGGTGTTACGACCGTACAGCGTGCCCTGCGGGCCTCGCAACACCTCAATACGCTCCACATCGAATAAGGCAACGTTATTCACGTTCTGCCGTGTGATGTAGACGTCATCGACGTAGGTGCCTACGGGTGGATCAAAAGTCGAAATGGATTCGTCATTACCCTGCGCTCGCAGGTAGTACATATTGGCGGTACCCAAGCCGGTGTTATTGCCACCAAACATGTTGGGAACGACGTTGATCAAATCAAGCGTGTCATCGATTTGCAGCTTGTCGATCATATCCTCGTTGTAAGCACTGACCGCAATCGGCACATCTTGCACCGAGGCCTCTCGCCTTTCAGCCGTTACCAGCACTTCTTCGAGCTGAGCAAACGTCGTGGTCGGCAAGGTTGCCGCGACGGCCGCCGACAGTATTGCGGGTAGGAAGGTGTGTTTCACACTCATTTTCATCTGTGGATTCCCCTGAAATGCGTCGATTTTACGGCGTCTGCACTGAACACCATGTTATTGTTCTATTGGTATAGCATTATCGCCATTGCTTTAGCAAGGCTATCCAGTGACGAAAAGGATACGCCAACGCTAACGATGCACAGTATGCATAACAACCGTTATCACGCAGGGGCACACCATGGCCGGGTTACAGCATTCGCTCTCACTCAAAAAGGATTTAGACCAGCGCGCGCGCGAGCGCTTCACCTCATCAATGCGGGCGTGGGTACTCACCGATCTTGCGAGCCAGATGCACGCTGACTACGAAGCGGCTCGGACAGCAGCAAACCAGATTCATGATTCGGGCGAGGCAGTGCACCAGTTTCTCAAGGCGCGCGGCCTGTTTAAATGGTATTCCAGTCTGCGCTGTGCGACCCAAGAATTAGTCTGGCAATCCGTCTTGCGCGCTATCGAGAGCGACCCTCAATCGCTCAATAAGCACCAGAGCGATTCGCCAGCACAGGCGGGCGGGTCCCTAACACTTCATCCAGAGATCACTCTGCCGGACTATGCGACAGAGATGGACATCCATCTGATGCCAGGCAACTATCAAGGCGGAGAGGATCATGACACCGCAGCGGGGATCATCTATGACAACGGCTTGGATGTCTTCTCCTTTGGTGTAATGGGTCAAAACCTAGATGACATTGGTCACTCTATGGCAAACTTCACTCGACTCAAATGGCCAGATCTCAACCCAAAGTTGATTGTCGATGTGGGCTGCACCATCGGGCACAACACGCTCCCGTGGAAGCAAGCCTTTTCCAGTGCCGAGGTACATGGTCTCGATGTCGCCACGTCGTGCCTTGAGTATGGGCATGCGCGAGCAGAGGCTCTGGGTGTCGCCATTGAATTTCGGCAAGCCGGTTGCGATGCGCTCCCTTATGAAGACAAGAGCGTTGATGTGGTCTTTTCCTCTATGTTTCTTCATGAATTACCCACTTCTATGATCAAGGCGTTTTTTGCTGAGGCACACCGGGTGCTCAAGCCAGGTGGAATCCTCATCAATATGGAGCTACCTCCGAACGATGCGATCGGCGCCTATGACGCGTTTTATCTGGACTGGGATGGTTTTTATAACAACGAGCCGTTCTATAAAGAGTTCCGCGATTTGAGCTACCAACGCTTATGCACTGATACCGGTTTTGACGCTGACGATTTTTTTCAGGCGACAATGCCGCGTTTCACCTACGTGAGTGAGACTGAGTTCGCGGAAACGGCCATCGCAGACGCCTCCTTTGACGGCGACACTGGGCGCCTATCAGATACGATCACTTGGTACGCCTTTGGTGCGCAAAAGAGCCCGTCGGCATGAGTCATGACAAGAAAACCGTCAAAGCGGGGCGACCTGCCTTTTTCAAAGACCCTGAAGTGGATCGTCTTCTGGCCATTATCGTTCGTTTGATGACAGAGCATTCGGTGCTCAACGAGCGGGTCAAAGCGCTGGAATCGCTACTCATTGAGTCGGGCACGCTCTCCAATGACGCGCTGCAAACATTCGAGCCGAGCGAATCACAGGACAACGAATGGGCACAAGCGCGGATACAACTGATCAAAGACGTGCTGGAATCTGGCGCGAACATTACAGAACAATAACAAGAGGTAACGCATGACATCTTTGTGGCTGTATCTACATATTCTGTTACTCGTGTTTTGGGTTGGAACCGACGTGGGTGTTTTTATCGCTGCTCGCTGGTCTGAAAGAACCGCCCTGAGCATTGAGACACGTCAGACCGTGCTGCAACTCGGCATGGTGTTAGACAGGCTCCCGAGATCTGCCCTGACGTTAATCCTGCCCTCTGGATGTCAGCTGGCGAATGCCAGTGGCTGGCTGAATCTGTCAGATAATGTTCTGGGGGGCATGTGGGCATTTGCCGCCATCTGGCTGGTCATCTTGTGGCGAGGATTCCTTTCACCCGACCCTAAAATCCAAGAGCAGTCAGCCAAAATCAATTGGGGCCTGAACTTAGTCCTCGCACTCGGTGTTAGCGCAGTGGGTATTTACTTGCTAACCAGCACTGCAATGCCTGATTGGCTGGCGTTAAAGATACTTGCTGTGGGTGCCATTTTTTGCGCCGGGGTCGCCCTGGATCTGTTTTTCAAGCCGGCCGTGGATATCTTTGTGGCGTTGGGATCAAATCCCGATGATCCCGAGTTGAACGCGGCCTACCAACGCTCGCTGTCGCCGGTCTATATCGCGGTCTTGGCCATTTATGCGTTTGCCTTAATTGCTGCGGCGCTGGGCGTGTTCAAATGACGCGTCATCCCATCGTTGCGTCACTCATGTCCTTAGTGCAGGCCGCTATAGGGGTTATGGCCTTACTCGCCGCACTGTTGTCATCACCCGCGGCGTTAAGTGATTTTGAAACCGAAATCGCCGCAGAAGGGGGCAAGTGGGCACACTATTACGAACAAGCAGACTTGGACGGCCTCATGACACTCTATGTCGAGGACGCCATTGTGGCGCTCCACGGACAGCCTGCGCTTTTTGGTATTGATACGATCCGAGACTATTTTGCGCAGCGTATTGGCAAGGCCGAGGCCACCTTCGAACTCGACTATGAATTGCGTGAGACGCATGGTGATATCGCTTACATTATTAGCAAGTACTGGCTTAAAGCGACCGACAAGACGACCGGCGCGCTGTACAAAGAAGCGGGGCGCTCGTTACTGGTCTACAAACGACAGGACGGTCAATGGAAAATCGCCGCGGATATTGACCAAGCCACACCGGACGTGACATGGCCCGCGCCATCGGGCTTGAACTGAACGATATGCGTTTCCAAGCCATGCACCGGGTGAGCACGCAACGCTACCTAAGCGTTAATAGACCCTTTGGGTCAATCATCCATTGATGAGCCGAAAAAGCACATGATGCAAAAACAGTGGCGCCTGGCCGCACGACCTGACGGCATCCCTGACCGATCACACTTTGCGCTAACTGACGCACCCATCCCGTCACTCGAACCCGGCAAAGCCGTCGCGAAAACACTTTATCTCGGGGTGGCACCTGTGATGCTGCGTTACATGCGCAACGAAACCGAGTTTGAGTCGCCCATCGCACTAGGCGCTGTCATGCCGGGTCGTGGTGTGGCACAAATTATTGAGAGTGACTGCGCCTCACTGCCCGTTGGGGCGGTGGTGCAAGCCCGTCTCGGATGGCAGGAGTATGCACTGATTGATGAATCGGATCGGCCCGCTCCCTTCTTACTACCCACTGACTTACCGCTCTCCCATGGTATCGGTGCTGTCTCCTTATCCGGCGTCACCGCGCTTGTCGGGATTCGCGATATCGGAGCGGTTACCGCGACCGATCGCATTCTCGTTTCTGGTGCCGCAGGTGGCGTGGGCAGTCACGTCGCAGAAATTGCTAAAGCATTAGGCGCTCAAGAAGTGGTCGGCATCGCGGGTGGGCCAGAAAAATGCGCCAGACTTCAGCGTGATATGGCCTACGATCAGGTGATCGACTATAAAAATGCAGATGTCGATCTCGCCTTAGACACGCTGTTTCCTGAGGGCATTGACCTTTACTTCGATAACGTTGGGGGCGCGCTATTAGACAACATACTGGGGCGGCTGAGGCGACGAGCACGCGTCGTGATTTGCGGGTCAATCGCTGAGTATTTGACTGAAACAGAAAACAAACACCGCTTCATCAACCTGCAAAATCTCGGTCGCCAAGATGCAAAAATGGAAGGATTCTTTGTCTTTGATTACGAAGAGGTTTACCCGCAATGCATTCAAATGCTGGCAACTTGGGTTCGAGAAGGCGCGCTGAATCCCGTAGAGGATATTTCGCAAGGCATTGAGACGCTGCCAGGCGCATTAGCCGATTTGTATCTCGGCAATAACGTTGGTGTCCGCATGGTTGAGGTAGGGCAACCCGACCTGCCCCTTTAAACCCGCCTATTTGCAGGCTCGTCTGGGGACACCTGTGGAGCACTGGGGCATCCTCCTCTGTAGAGTGACTTTTTATCGCAACTGATTATCGGTGCCAGTTATCTCGGCCAGTTATCTCGGCCAGTTATCTCGGCCGGTTACAAGGCCCAGTCCGGACTGGGGATGAAGCGATCAAGCTCAGTCGAGCGACTCCGAAACCAAAAACACGGGGTCTTCCGCAAATTCTCGAAATTGCGCCGCCACCGCTTGCATTGCCTCGCTCCCAACTGCCTCGCCAAACGGCCCCATGTCGTCGACCTCAATAATCTCTGAGTACGCGTAGGGTGGCGCTTCATCTGATCCTAATAAACCACTTACTTTGAGGACCCGAAAATCGCTGCAACCCGGCAAGCGGCGCACATTGGGGATGTCTACGGTTTTTGCCCAATTTTCATAATTCAGCGGGTCTGTGTCGGGCAATAGATTAAATAAGACGACGATAGTGGTCATAAAACGGCCTCTACATGGTGACGGTTCCACAGCATACACAATCCCCTCTCAACGGCACGGGCTTTTGTTAGACTGGCGGAAGTCCTCGGCAATCATGACGATATCCACAGATCATAGTTGACGACTGCGGGCACAATGGTGTCGACTGGTGCCACTTATTGTGAGCCATCCACTTGCCGTGACACTGCTTAACGAATATTTTCCCACGCTCTTCAGTCCCCTTGATTTGGGCGGGGTCACGCTGCGAAACCGATTAATCCACGCTGCCATCGTCACCCAATATGTCTCCGAGAGTCGGCCTACCGAGCGACTGCTTAATTACTATCGCGCCAGAGCAGCAGGTGGCGCAGCCGCGATTGTGACAGAACCGATTGCGGTCACGCATACTCAACGCCAAAGCTCGCGACTACGAGCTTGGGACGACAAGGGTTTCGATGATTTACAACGTGTCGTTGAAGTGGTGGCGAATGAGGGTGCTCATATTTGGGGGCAGCTTCAAGATTCAGGTCGCGGACATCGGTCGATTGGCCGGAATAATGACGCAATTGGCGCCTCCGCATTGCCCGATGATCTCAGTTGGACAGTACCGCGAGTGCTATCGACCAGTGAGATCCGTCAACTCATTGAAGAATGGGCAGAAGGGGCTCGTCGACTCCAGCGCGCCGGCTTCACCGGCGTGGAAATTTCGGCTGGGCACGGTCATTTATTTCATCAATTTTTGTCGCCTTGGTCGAATGCTCGAACCGATGAGTATGGCGGTGACCTTCGCAATCGCACTCGCTTTCTCACTGAACTGATCTCAGCAATACGCAACACGTGTGGATCTGCCTTTGTGATCGCACTGAAATTACCTGGTGAAGATGGTGTCGCTGGCGGCATTGACCTGCCAATGGCCTCGGCCATTAATGGCGTGCTGGCAGAACACTCAGATGACTTTGACCTGTGGACCTGGGTTTGGGGCGCGCATGCACGATCGCTCTACCAGCACTTACCCGATGCAACCGGCGCTCGTCACCCCTATCTAGCGGCTATTCAAAAGCTTCGCGCAGAGCACCCTAGTATCCGTAGCGGTGCGATTGGTTATCTAACAGATCCGAACGAATGTGAAATGGCGCTCAACGATGGCACAGCAGACGTGGTGTTTCTCGGACGGCCACTGATTACGGATGCAGCCTTCCCTAACAAAGCCGCCTCAGGCAACGCCAACAACATCCGTTACTGCGTGTCGTGTAATAGCTGCTGGCGCAATATTATCGAGGCCGGCGCTCTAGCCTGTGACAACAACCCGCGTGTAGGCGATCCTGACGAACATCATGAAAAGCCAGTATCGGCCAAACACCAACGCCATGTGGTAGTGGTGGGAACAGGCGTATCGGCACTGGAAGCGGCGCACACGGCGGCGCAGCGAGGGCATCGCGTCACGGTAGTCGGCAATATCGATCAAGTGGGAGGCAAGACTCGGCTTCATGCTCAACTACCCGGGGGAGAGAATCTCTCAAGCGTCTACGACTACCAGTACCTTATGGCCCAGCAGGCAGGCGTGCGCTTTGTATTGAACCGACAAGCAGAATCAGAAGACGTATTGGCGCTCAACCCTGATGTGGTGTTACTGGCAACGGGCGCGCGAGCATCGCAACCCGCCTGGCTGACGGGTGACTGGGCCACAATGGGGCTGATTCCTAGCCTCCGTGAAATGGGACAAAGCTTAATTGACGGCATCGGACAATCGCCGGGCAGGGCAGTATTAATAGACCATGACCACACCGAGATGACCTACGCCGTGGCCATGCAGATGGCAACTCATTTTGATCAGATTACTCTAGTCACCTCACGAGAACGTATCGCGCATGATGTCTCGCTGATTAATCGCCAAAACATTCTTCAGCGCTTGTTCGATCTCAATATTGAGCTAATTTGCCATGTCGAACTCGACACGTTAACTGGCCTCGAAGAGGGACGACTGCTAATGAAAAATGTCTATAACGACAGGGTCAGCGAGCTCAGTGATGTCGCCACGGTCGTGCATGCGAGCAGCCGAGTACCGAATCAAGACTTGCTCACGCCACTGCGCGCCAATGGTCTCGAGGTGATCCCCATTGGAGACTGCCGCGCGCCACGCTCTCTGATGGCGGCCACCCATGAGGGATATCAGGTCGCGAGTAGCGTGTGAAAAAAACGGACCATTGGTCGATGGCGCTCGGTACCTTGCCGGTCAGTTTACTACCTTGCTGATTGCCTGGGCTGGGAGCCGAATAGCGGAGTCGCCTTCAGCAACCTCGATCTATCGCGCACCCAGCGAGCCATCACCGGACCGCTTGGCGAGTCTGATCGAATAGGCTGATTTACTCGACTGGCGGGGGTGGTAGTCAGGCGCGGTCAAACGCGTGATTGATCGTCGGTATCCACCTGTGCGTCGAGTGGAAGCTCGGTCGTATTTTTGATCTCTGTCACCGCAATGTGAGAATGCAGCTCCCTAATCGCATCAGACGCGGACAACGTATTGCGGACAAAGTCCTCGTAGTGACGGATATCGCGACACACAATTTTTAAAACGTAATCCCAGATACCCGCCATGGTGTAACACTCCACTACCTCAGGAAGCCGTTCCACACTGCGCTCAAATTCGAGCAGATTTTGTTTGCCAATTTGATTCAAATTGACGGTCGCAAACACCACCACCTCTAATCCTAGCTTGGCACGATCAAGTACGGCGACCCGTCGATTGATAAACCCAGCCTCCTCCAGCTTGTTAACTCTCCGCCAACAGGGCGACTGCGATAAATGAACCTGTTGGGCAAGATCACTGGTGGAAATAGCAGCATCATGCTGCAAGACCGATAGAATCTTTATGTCAATTTTCTGCAAATACATAACTAATTAGGCCGTTAATTTCGCTTAATTGTGGCTAAATATTTCATATTTTCGAGTAATACGCCATAGATCGAATAACCTTTTCTATTCGGGTATCGCACAATAATGCCGTGTGATTGACGAGCAAATGGCATGAAACAGGCACCATCGCAGCGACTTCGAGCGGTTTCACTCGAGGATAAATATACCCTTGATCAGGCTCGCGCCTATATGACCGGCGTCGAGGCATTAGTGCGATTGCCCATGTTGCAGCATCAGCGGGATGCGGCCCGCGGCCTCAACACCGCCGGATTTGTATCGGGTTATCGCGGTAGTCCACTCGGTGGCGTCGACCAGGCCATGTGGCGCGCCCAAGACTATCTAAAACGCCACCAGATACATTTTCAGCCCGGTATTAATGAAGACCTCGCTGCCACCGCAGTGTGGGGAAGCCAACAAACCAATCTGTTCTCGGGCGCGCGGTATGACGGCGTGTTTGGCCTGTGGTACGGCAAAGGCCCGGGCGTCGATCGGAGCATGGATGTTTTAAAGCACGCCAATGCCTTTGGAACGAGTCGCTTTGGCGGTGTGCTGGCAGTTGCAGGCGACGATCACGCCTGCAAATCCTCCACGCTACCCCATCAATCAGAGCATATGTTTATCGGCGCATCCATACCCGTGCTTGCACCGGCGGACGTGCAAGAAGTGCTAGATCTGGGTATCTATGGATGGGAGCTCTCGCGTTACTGCGGCTGCTGGGTTGGATTTAAAGCCATTACCGAAAATATGGATTCAGCCATCTCTGCAGACATTAACCCCGGACGAGTCAGTATTCAGATACCCGAAACGTTTAACTTACCCACCGACGGTGTGCACGCTCGCTGGCCAGACTCCCCTATGGAGCAAGAAAAACGGCTTAACAAATACAAGATCTATGCAGCGCGAGAGTTTGCCTATGCTAATGAGTTGAACAAAGTGATGCTGGATAGCGCCCATCCGCGGCTGGGCATTATCACGTCGGGCAAGGCTTATCTGGATGTCATCCAAGCGCTGGATGATATGGGGATTGATGCCAAGCTCGCCGCTCATATTGGGATTCGTGTCTTCAAGGTGGGTATGCCGTGGCCATTAGAGCCACAAAGTACCCATCAGTTCGCGGAGGGACTGGAAGAAATTCTCGTTGTCGAAGAAAAACGCTCCGTCATTGAGGATCAACTCACGTCTCAACTTTACAATTACCCTGTTGCGGCACGACCGGCAGTCGTGGGCGAATTCGATGAACGCGGTGTCGATCTGCTACCCAACACCGGCGAGCTGTCGCCTGCCATCGTCGCTCTGGCGATTGCCAGCCGGCTACAACGCTTTTTTTCAAGTGAGGCGCTCACAGCTCGGATCGCCTGGATTCAACAAAAAGAGCGCTCGCTCCACAATGTTCAGACACAGACCCAACGAGCACCGCATTTTTGCTCTGGCTGTCCACACAACACCTCAACAAAAGTGCCCGAAGGGAGTCATGCAATGGGTGGCATCGGGTGCCATTACATGGCGACCTGGATGGATGACCGACCCACACAAACGTTCACACAAATGGGTGGCGAGGGGGCTACGTGGTTAGGGCAAGCACCCTTTACCGACAGGCAACATGTCTTTCAGAACTTAGGGGATGGCACGTATTTTCATTCTGGGGTCTTGGCGATCCGAGCTGCCGTCGCAGCTGAAGCCAATATCACCTATAAAATTCTCTTTAACGAAGCGGTGGCGATGACCGGAGGCCAACCCATTGATGGCGCGCTATCAATCAGTCACTTAGTTCAGCAGCTCAGTGGAGAGGGCGTCGAACGCATTGCTTTAGTCTCGGATCAACCCGATCAATACCGAGGACAATTTTCAGGCGTGGCAGGCTTCTCGCTTCACCATCGCGACGAACTCGATACGTTACAAAAAGCATTACGAGATTACTCAGGTTGTTCAGTCCTGATTTACCAGCAAGCTTGTGCTGCGGAGAAACGCCGTAAGCGTAAAAAGACGGGGCTGAACAGCCGTCCGCGCCGGGTCGTGATTCACGAGGAAATTTGCGAGGGCTGTGGAGACTGTAGCGCACAATCTAATTGTCTATCGGTCTTACCCAAAGCAACTCCACTGGGCCGCAAGCGCCAAATTGATCAACACAGTTGCAACCTAGACTACAGCTGCGTCAAGGGCTTCTGCCCCAGCTTCGTGTCAGTGCTTAACGCCGTGCCCAAGCAACGTACCGCAGAAGATAACATCGAAATACTGTTTGAGCCGCTTCCAGCGGTGTCGCTACCCGATCTCAGTCGGCCTTGGAATACCGTCGTTTCTGGCGTTGGTGGTACTGGCGTGCTGACGGTGACAGCACTCATTGCGATGGCCGCCCACATCGAAAAGAAAGGGTGCGCCACCCTCAATCAGAGCGGTTTAGCACAGAAATTTGGCGCTGTAGTGAGTCACGTTCGCATCGCGCAACAGCAGGAGGACATCAAAGCGGTCAGGGTGCCTGCGGGAGAAGCCGACCTACTGCTGGGCTGCGATCTAGTCGTTAGTACTGGTTACGATACGATGGGTAAAACGGCGATTGGCCGAACGCATGCGATCATTAATGATGCAGCACTGCCTACCGCTGCCTTCATCCACAACCCTGATGCTGAATTGCCTACCGCAACCATGCGCGCTCACATTGAAGAACAAACGGGCGCCACCAATGTGGTGTTCGTCAATGCCACTGAGATTGCAGAACAGCTGTTGGGTGACTCACTGTATGTCAATCTTTTCTTATTAGGGGTCGCCTTTCAGCAAGGGAAAATTCCAGTCAGTGCCGCAGCACTAGAGGCGGCCATTGAGCTCAATGGCAAATCGACCGCCGCGAACCAAAAGGCACTGTTAATGGGGCGACGCTATGCTGTGTGGCCCGATCGCGTTTTGGCAATGCTGCCATCGTCAGGATCAGAACAAGCGGATACCCCAACCATCGAAGCGTTAATGGATGACCGAATGCAGCGTCTGACTCGGTATCAATCTGCGCGACTTGCCGAACACTATCGTCAAGAAGTAGAAGCGGTGCGTGCAATTGATCCCCATGCAGAGCAAGCCGAATCGATCACTCGATCGGTGGCGGAACAACTGTATCGCCTGACCGCAATTAAAGATGAATACGAGGTGGCGCGCTTATACACCGCACCCGAGTATCGCGCGCAACTCGACAGCCAATTTGAACCTGGCTATCGGCTAGCTTTCCACTTGGCTCCGCCCTTGCTGAGCCGACGCGATGCACAGACGGGTCGTATCCAAAAACAGGTTTTCGGTGCCTGGATGCTGAATGTTTTTCAGCTCCTCAGTCGGCTACGCTCGATTAGAAATACATGGCTGGACCCATTTGCTTGGACCGAGGAGCGACGCCTAGCGCGGCAGGATCTCGATCGCTTCCGGGCTGATATTGCGCTCATCCTAACCCGATTACAGGCGGATAATTATGCCAGCGCCGGCGAGCTGGCTCAGCTCCCCAGTGCACTGCGAGGCTTTGGTCCAGTGCGGGAGCGAACGCGCGCGGAGTATGAGCACAATAGAGAACGACTTCGCGACACGCTGAGTCGCCCCAATGGCCAGAATGACGTCCTTTTGTGGACTGGAGAACAGCACACAGCGTCATGACCTGATCATTGGAGCCTACATCAGAAAGCAGTCCTCGACCTCGGGGCGGGACCGATACCCCGCATCCCAATGGCGAAGTTGCTCTCGCTCAGCGATCAGGTCTATCCCGGTGTATCGCATAAACTGGAAAAAAGCGGCCAGCGTGCAATCGGCGATGCTGGGTGTGCTACCCGCCAAAAAAAGTCGGCCGTCCCCGAGTAGGGTCTCCGCATAATCGAACCCCGGCTGCATGCGCGCCACTAGCGCTGCCCCTTGCTCTTCGTTAGCCTCGTAACCCAACGGAGATTTGGTCACATGTACCCACCCGGCCAGATCATGGGTGATACGCATTTCTAGCGTGCGCTCAATATTGCGGGCGCAGGCTAACGACTCTGGATCCGACGGTAATAATCTTGCCGTGGGAAACGCCGCTTCGAAGTAATCGATGATCGACAAGGATTCTGTCACATACGCACCAGAATCCAGCTCTAATACCGGTAGCGTCCCAAAGGCATTACGCGCTAAGTGCTCGGGCTCTCGATGACGACCCTTCAAGGTATTCACCACCACGGGCTCTACGGGG
Source organism: uncultured Luminiphilus sp. (assembly GCA_905478845.1). Lineage (GTDB taxonomy): Bacteria > Pseudomonadota > Gammaproteobacteria > Pseudomonadales > Halieaceae > Luminiphilus. Next base: position 1,208 of record CAJQKG010000026.1, on the reverse strand, counting down.
ATATCAGCTCCCTGTGCGCGACGCTCAGCAAGGTACAGCGTGACGCGCATGGGATTGGGGGCGAGGGGTACGGTATAGAGTTTCAATCAAGTCTCCTTACAATAGGCTTGCGCTACTTTATCAAGGCTTACAACACATCGAACTCACTGTGTCTCGCTCGACAAAAAAGTGATCGACTAACGCTGCAGCGGGCATGTTAACTCGCTAGCGAATTTCAATCATTTCGAAACCCTGAGTAGCCGTTCGCCAATCTAATAAAATGTCATAAATTTTGCCGTCCATCAGGGCGTCTTGCAGCGATATTTGGCTGCCCGATACGGAACACTGTGCATCAGTCAGCGACACCTGATCGTCGGCCTGCAGGAAGGGTTTATCAAATCGAGCCACCGTAAATGCGGCAGTGCTGTCTACCGACTGACCGCTACGATCATAAGCCCGTGCCGTCATCGTGTGGGCACCGATACTCATATTGTTGTAATTCCATGCGAGCGAAAAGCCAGAGTCGCTGGCACCGACAATCTCAGGAAAGGCGTTACCAACATCGCCCCTAGCACCACCATATGGCGTATCAAAGGCATAGGCACCATCAATCCAAACCTCCACCTTTTCAATCCCGTCTGATGCAATCGCCCAACCGCGCAGATTACCAATCCCGGAGTAAACGCTGTCAATCACGGGCTCTTCAAGTGCAATGCGCAATGTCTTTCCAGTACCCATTACCGGTGTAAAAGTCGGCTCGATGAGGCAGTCAACATTCGTGGGCAGCACGTCAAATACATTACCCTGCAAGGCGCCCTCACACGTACCCTTCACCTCCGCCAAGCGAAATCCTGCCGACGGAGTGAAAACCACCGATAAGGACTCGTCCGGTTTAACCTGTCGCGCAGTCTGACCCGTCACGGAGCCGTTGTCAGCCTCAGCAATATGAACTTGAGCGTAGTTTCCCTCAAAATTGTCATCCCAGCGTAAGTGCAGTGACTCAACCAGCTTGCCTGAGATGGAATCTTGATAAGTCACCCATGACTCTCGGTAGTCGCTGCCATATGGGGAGACGTTACCCAGCTCCTTACACCCAGGCTGAAGAATAAAACCAGACGATAGCGACTTCTCCCCCGACTCAAAGGTATTACTGAGCACGCTGCCGGTGTTGGTCAGCACGGATAGTGCCCGTATATCAATCGGGTGAGGTGAATCGTTGGAAATTCCGT
>CAJQKG010000025.1 GCA_905478845.1 uncultured Luminiphilus sp. | reverse complement strand
GGCCTCGATCCGTCGGTTGATCCACGAGGCCCCAATAAGGCGCAACTTTGCTATACAGCAATAACCCTAATGCGGAAGCAACCAGCACGCAGGCAAGGAGCATCATGAGGCTGACTCGGCAAGACGGAGGGACTCTAGCGTCCATTTTGGCTGCCAATCCGAAATGGATGGCTGAGCACCGTTCCAATACTGCTGGGTCAGTGCATGCCACGTAGCGCCCTGCTCCGATGCGCCACGCCAATCTAAAACAAGCCCACCCCAGCGGCATAACCACTCGGGCGTCATTCCCCAGCATCTGCCTGCAGACAGTGCCTTAGAGATACGCGCCGCATCGTATTGCTGCCCGTCGGTGGCAGCCAACACCGTTGATGGACTCGATTCCGGCAACGACTGCAACGCGCGACCCACAATCAGTTCAATCAAGTCTGGTCGGCTAATCAAGCACCGATTACCCACTGCCGGGAGCGCAGCCGGCCACCAGCGCATCAGCCGAGAGACTCTCGCAAGATTCGCCGTGAGCTCTTGATCATAAATCAGTGCAGGCCGAATGATCGTCAATGCTTGTTCATGACCCTGACAAACCGCCTTGAGCGCGATCTCCGACTGCCATTTTGATGCAGCGTACCCATCATCTGGCTGCGGATAAAGTGAGGCATCACTATCGGGTAGTCGCGCTGCTCTCGGTACCGTATTGAGAGAGCTGATAAAGAGAAAATGAGGGACACCCAGTCGACCAGCGATGTCGGCAAGCTGACCGGTTGCCTGAACATTGGCTCGCTCATAATCTGCCCGGGTCGCCAGTCGGTGTGCCAAACCACCACAGTGAACTACACAGCTGACGTCATGAAATAGCGCTTCAGAGGGCATGCTGGGACTGTCAAGGTCGTAAAAGCCCCAGTCATGCTCCCAGCCCTCGGGCGCCTGCCGTCCTGCAAGGCGAACCTTAACGCCACGAGATTGGAGTGCGGCACACAGTGCGCGTCCGAGATAGCCCGTGCCCCCCGTCAAGAGGAGCACGGTGCGCGCTCCCTCATGATGGCATCACTGTAAACGGATAGCATCACGATTTTTGTCAATCGTGGCCTGACCAATGCCTTGAACAGCGGCCAATTCGTCAATCTGTTCAAATGGCCCATACGCTTCTCGATACTCAATAATCCGATAAGCCTTTGCGAGCCCCACGCCTTCTAACGCGTCTGCCAAAGACTCGGCAGTGGCAAGATTAATATTGACCGGCGTTTCTGCCAACGACGTCAGAGGCAAAGCGCCACAGCACGTCACCATAAATCCCATCACATACGCTCGTAGGATGCGAGGGAGGGCGTTAAGCTGCCGCGTCTGCAAGGGCGCTGACAGTGACCGGGCTTGTGCTGCTGAAAAAATTTGCATGTTCATATTGAGTGCTCCATTAGTTTGATCATCAGTGAATTCCCATACTGGGATACTGAAAAACTATGAAGATATCCATGACCTCTAAACAGATCACCGGGCGCAGCAGCTCTTTAACGACTGGCATTGATGTTTAGTGATTCAACAATTTGTGTTGCCGTAGCGGCTGGATCGTGCGCTTCGGTAATCGATCGCCCCACAACCAGATGGGTTGCACCTGCCGCCATTGCATCGCTGGGAGTCACCACTCGCCGCTGGTCTCCTGCATCGTCTCCCGCTTGCCTGATACCGGGCGTGACCAACAGGAAGTCCGGGCGCTGACGCTGTGACAAAAGCGTCGCCTCCGCTGCTGAGCAAACCACACCATCTAGCCCGACTTTTTCAGCCAGTGCAGCAAGCTCGCAGACACGGTCAATCGGCTCTGCATCCCACCCTAATTCAGCCAGATCTGCACGCTGCATGCTCGTCAGAACCGTGACTGCCACTAAGTAAGGACGTTTAGCAAAGCCCGACAGAGCATCCCGCGCTGCCAACATCATGCGCGACCCGCCAGACGCGTGCACATTCACCATCCAGACACCCATCTCGGCTGCCGCCGCTACAGCACGGCCGACCGTATTCGGAATATCGTGGAACTTCAAATCCAAGAAAATCTCAAAACCCAAGTCCTGCAGCGCCAACACAACGCTCGGCCCCGCCGCGGTAAACAGTTGTTTTCCAACTTTTAAGCGCACCATCTTCGGGTCTAGCTGGCGCGCGAGACGGAGTGCGTCTTCTGCGGATCCATAGTCGAGGGCAACGATTAAGGGGCTGCCTAATAAGGGGTTATCAAGATCAGCCATGAGCCTTCGCCGGCACCGTGCCTAAATAGTGAATGGAATCCCAGTGCCGGCATCCCGGACAACGCCAATGACGGGATTGGCCCGTGAAACCACAATGATCGCAAGCATATCCCTGCTCGTCTCGCGTCAACTGCTCGAGGATACGTCGCTCCGGTTGGTCGTTCTCTTCTGGCAAACCGCTCAGCAAGAGCGACATCGCCACGGCAACGGAAGGATTATCCGCTAAGGTCCGTCGTAAGAAATCATCAGCAGCGGTTCGATCTTTTTCAGCTTCCAATTCTGCTGCCAGTGACAACGCCAACAAAGGGGAAGGCTGCTGCTCGTAGTAGCGATGCAGCACTGCGGTGTAAGTGCTCTCGCCGTCTTGATCAGCGCAAATTTGCGACAGCAAGCTCAGGAGCTCGGGCGTACACGTTCGACCGCTGGCCATGATCACCTCAAAATGCGCCAACGCCTCTTTGGGCGATGACTCCATCAGCGACACATTGGCCGACCCCATTCGCGCACGCAAGTCCTTATCGTTATCGCGCAACGCATCGCGATAGTACTGACGTGCCAACGATGGATCCTGCTCGCTGATCGCCGCCTCCGCCTGTTCGCACAGATAATGGCAACGCAACTGATGGGCAGACTGCCCATGTCCTGTCGCTAGGGGGTCCTCTGACTGCGACAGCGCGATCAAATTCTCAGCGGTGACCACCGCCGCAGACCATTCGCGCTGCGCCTCGAAAACCTCGAGTAAATGTCGCTGTGCGGTGGCGTTCAGGTCAGGCGACTGATCCGATAGATCCCGCAACAACTGCTCGGCTCTGTCATACAGGCCGGCAGCGATAAAGTCGCGGGCCAATTCGAGATGCACTTGATGCAATTGCACTGCCGTCAGATGAGAGCGCGTTAATAAATTCTGATGAATACGAATCGCACGGTCCACCTCACCGCGTTTTCTCAAAACGCTACCCAATGCAATGTGGGTATCTAAAGTGTCCTCATTGACCGACAACGCCTCGGTAAAGGCATCGATCGCATCTTCCTCTTCACCATCGAGCAAGAAGTTAAACCCACGATAATACTGTGACGGCAACTGTGCTCGGCCGGCCTCATCCATTCGCAAACCGCCCCGAGCGAGTGTCCACCCTCCGGCGACAGCCAACACTAGCAGGAGCAGCAACAGCGCATTATTAGCGATCATCGGCTTGACCCTTTTGTGTCTCCAGCAGAAGACGATCGCAGCGCTTGCGCAGACTGCGTATTGTCGCGGCGCGGCGGACAGCAATCAGCGATCCAGCGCTCAACCCAAGCAACACCCCCAATCCCAGCGCCAGTAATAACCAAATCGCGATCGATTGTTCGGGCAATTGAAACAGCAATAAATCCAAGGGAACCGCTTGAGTGTTCTGCAGCGCAAACAAGCCGCCAGAAAGAAGGGCGCAAAGCGCAAACAAAACGGTCAGAAATTGCCTCAACAACCGCATTGTCAGAAGCCAGACTTAACCGCCAGATTCACTCGGTCTCGCAGCTCTTTTCCGGGTTTAAAGTGAGGGACATGCTTAGCACGCAGGTCGACCGCGTCACCCGTCCTCGGGTTACGTCCTTGGCGAGGCTCGCGGTAGTGGAGCGAAAAACTGCCGAAGCCGCGGATCTCGATCCGCTCACCGGATGATAAGGTCTCGGCCATTTGGTCTATCAGTAGCTTTACCGCCAATTCGACATCTTTGGCACTCAACTGGCTCTGACCATCCGCCATCAGCTCAATCAACTCACTACGGGTCATCGTCTCGCCTCTCTATTTCCAAGCGCCATTCTGGCCGACCCCTAACTTATTGACAAGTCATTCATTTTAATGCGGTTTTTAGAGCCTTACGGGCGCTCGAATCAGCCACAAAAAAGGCCGGCAAAAGCCGGCCTTAAGTGACGCGCTAACCGGCTCTCATTGATCGTCCATTTGCGCCTTGATCAAGTCGCCGATCGTGCCCGGAGATGACGTTTCATCCTGCTCTTTCAGAGACGCAACCGCTTCTTTCTCGTCATCAATATCCTTCGCCTTAATGGACAGTCCCAAACCTCGAGTCTTACGGTCGACGTTGATCACCTTCGCCTCGACAGTATCGCCAACATTCAATTCAGAACGAGCGTCATCGACCCGGTCAAAGCTGATGTCTGCGGCCTTGAGATAGCCATCGACTTCATCAGAGAGCTTAATCACGGCCCCTTTTGCATCGACTTCAGTCACTTTGCCCGTCACCAAGCTGCCGCGATCGTTGTCGCTGACATACAGGGAGAAAGCATCCTCCTCCAACTGCTTGATACCCAATGAAATGCGCTCTCTCTCTGGGTCGATCGACAGGATCACGGTCTCGATCTCGTCACCTTTCTTGTAATTACGGACCGCTTCTTCACCGGTTTCATTCCAGCTAATGTCGCTGAGATGCACTAGGCCATCAATACTGCCCTCCAGCCCAATAAAGATACCAAAATCAGTAATGGACTTGATGCTACCTGAGATCTTATCGCCCTTGGCGTGATCGTCAGCAAAGGCATCCCACGGATTACGAGTGCACTGTTTAATGCCCAGCGAAATGCGTCGTCGCTCCTCATCGATATCGAGGACCATCACTTCGACTTCATCCCCTAGTTGGACGATTTTAGATGGATGAACATTTTTGTTGGTCCAGTCCATCTCTGAAACGTGCACCAATCCTTCAACGCCTTCTTCGATTTCTGCAAAACAGCCATAATCAGTGAGATTAGTCACCTTGGCCACGACGCGACTACCCTCAGGGTAACGGCCCGTAATCTGCACCCAAGGATCTTCACCCAGCTGCTTCAGGCCTAGCGATACGCGGTTACGCTCGCGGTCAAATTTAAGAATTTTCACATCGAGCTCTTGTCCCACTTCTACAATCTCGCTGGGATGCTTGATGCGCTTCCACGCCATATCGGTGATGTGCAGTAAGCCATCAACACCGCCCAAATCGACAAACGCGCCGTAGTCGGTCAGGTTCTTGACGACGCCCTTGACCGATTGGCCTTCCTGCAGATTCTGCAACAATTCTTCGCGTTCGGCGCTGTTAGCGGACTCCATCACGGCTCTGCGCGACACCACAACGTTATTGCGCTTCTGATCGAGTTTAATGACCTTGAACTCAAGCTCTTTGCCTTCGAGGTGTGTTGTCTCGCGAATAGGACGGACATCGATCAGCGATCCAGGCAAAAACGCTCGGATTGAATCGATATCAACTGTAAAGCCGCCTTTCACCTTGCCGTTAATCACGCCTATGACCACTTCATCTGCGACATGTGACGCTTCCAGTATCTTCCAAGCCTCGGCTCGTTTGGCTTTCTCTCTTGATAATTTAGTTTCACCAAAACCGTCTTCGACCGTCTCGAGCGCTACTTGGACTTCGTCTCCAATGCTCAGGCTGCATTCGCCATTGGCATTAGTGAACTGGTCAAGGGGGATAACCCCTTCCGATTTTAGGCCCGCGTGAACGGTAACCCACTCATTATCAATATCGATCACAACACCGGTAACAATTGAACCGGGTTCCATATCGACAGTTTGGAGGCTTTCTTCAAAGAGTTCGGCGAAGGATTCGCTCATGATGGTGTTCCTAAGGTAACGAGGCTAACTGCACCCCTTCCAGCTACTAGACTTAGCCGGGTTTATTGTCTTGACGCTTCGGCGGAGTCCAGCCGTTTTTCCGAAGCCTCTCTCATAATCTCTCTGGCGCTTGCCAACTCCAACACTCGCCCCAACACTTCACCGGCAGACAACGCAGTGCTATCGAGCACGATGGCGTCGTCGGCTGGCACCAAGGGCGACGCTGATCGGGATTCGTCCCGAGCGTCACGCTCTCTGATGGCCGCCAGAAGGCGCGCGAGATTAACACTCTCCCCACGCCCCTGCAACTGATGGTAACGACGCTCAGCACGGGCCTCCGCACTGGCAGTCAGAAAGATTTTTAGATCCGCGTTGGGAAACACGACGGTACCCATATCCCGGCCATCGGCAACTAATCCCGGTAATCTCGCCAGTTCCCGTTGTCTCAGGAGCAAGGCCTCGCGAACTTCCGGTAATGCTGCGACGGTCGACGCACTGATTCCGCCCTCCTCAGAGCGAATCTCCCGGGTGACATCCTCCCCTGATAACCAAACGGATACGCCCTCGATGCCTGGCTGAAAGGTGACATCAAGATCTCGGGCAACCACGGCCACTTGCTGTGCCTGATCAAGGGAAACATCACTCGATAAACACGCCAGCCCGACGACCCGATAGAGCGCACCGCTATCTAATAAATGCCAATCTAGCGTGTCTGCCAGGCTTTGTGACAAGGTACCTTTACCCGCTCCGCTGGGACCATCCACGCAGATAATAGGCGCTTCCCCAGCAACGGTTTCCCTCATAATGCCGTCACAGTCAGCCGCAGACCTGTTTTGGCCGCTAGCTCAGCGAACCCTGGAAACGACGTTGCGACATGAGCACAATCCCGGACGATGATCGGATCAGATGCACGCAAAGCTGCCATCGCAAAACTCATCGCAATGCGATGATCGTGATGGGTCGCAATCACGCCACCCGAGGGCGTACCGCCAAACACGGTGATCCCATCAGGCGCCACGGTATTATGAATACCCAGATGGGTCAGCCCCTCTGCCATGCTGGCAATGCGGTCACTTTCTTTAACACGCAGCTCCTCAGCGCCCCGCAATACCGTCACGCCCTCTGCACAGGCCGCGGCCACTAAAATCGCTGGCAGCTCGTCGATGGCCAGAGGCACTTCTTCCACGGGGATTTCGATCCCTCGCAAGGGCGCGTAACGAATCCGCAGATCTGCCACTGGCTCACCGCCCACTGTGCGCTCATGACGGACTTCAATATTGGCCCCCATCGCCCGCAAGATGGTCAGAACACCATCGCGGGTCGGGTTTAAGCCCACATGCTCTAACAGTAAATCCGAACCGGGGGCGATTGACGCACCCACCATAAAAAATGCCGCGGAAGAAATGTCGGCTGGAATATCGATCTCCGTGCCACGGAGAACGCCCCCGCCTGCCACGCTGATGACGCCCTCTTCGCGACTGACGGGGTAGCCAAAGCCCGTCAGCATGCGCTCTGTATGATCACGGGTGGGAGCGGGTTCAGTCACACTGGTGCGACCTGATGCATATAATCCGGCAAGTAACACGCTGGACTTCACTTGCGCACTGGCAACCGGCAAATCGTAATGAATACCAGTCAAAGACCCCTGACCCTGAATCGTCAATGGCGGGCATCCCTCGCGCGCATCGATCGACGCGCCCATTTGGGTCAGCGGGGTAATGATCCTACCCATGGGGCGGCGCATCAGTGACTCGTCGCC
>CAJQKG010000024.1 GCA_905478845.1 uncultured Luminiphilus sp. | reverse complement strand
GCCGAGATGGATTACGCTTCGCTAGAGCTGCAAGTGGAGGCCATTATCGATAAGGTTTACGCGCTCTCTGAAGACGCTGAGTAAGCTGGACCAGCCAAGCTGGCGGCCTTCGCTTGACGTCGCTCGACTTCAATTGACATCGCGGTGAAGAGGAAGCAAGAGGGACTGATATGAGTGTAAGCGTGTTACTGGAGGGGTTTTTGAAAGAGGGAGAGCGAGCGGAGTTTACCGCATTGCTGACCGAGAAGTTTAAAGTGACCCAAACCTTCGATGGATTCCAGACAATAGACCTGACCTATAACGTGGAAGACCCCAACAATTGGGTGATTACTGAGCTTTGGGAATCTAAAGAGGACTACGAGAAGTACTTACAGTTCCGACAAGAAGACGGCACCCTGGATCAGGTCGCATCGGTGTGTACGGATGCTCCGTCAGTCAGAATTTTCGATATCGTGGACACGACTTCATAAGGCGCCTGCTGTCGGCTGAGTTGCGTTGGGAAAAAAGGCGTTGGCGCGGAATGCAGGAGTCGAACCTGCGACCTCCGGTTTCGTAGACCGGCGCTCTATCCAGCTGAGCTAATTCCGCGTGGCACTGCTCGCCGATGTCGTCCCGACGGCGAGGGAGCGTAGTATACACATTTGCACTTACCAGACCAGCCGGTTGACAGGATGTCCTAAGGGATGAATGCACGCCGTTTTCTCTTACTTGAAGCAGGTCGAGCGTATCGAGCGAGCAGGCCGCTGTGTTGGCGTCGATAGGGTCGTAAGATGAATATCTTGGTTGATGCCGATGCTTGCCCCGTGGTGATTCGAGACATTCTCTATCGCGCGGCCCAAAAGCGGCAAATCGCATTGACGCTGTTTGCCAATCAGTCGTTTCAGATTCCCCAATCGTCCTTCATTACCCTTTATCAAGTGGCTCTTGGGCCCGATGTGGCGGATCATGAAATCAGCCGGCGGGTTGAGGCGGGCGACCTAGTGATCACAGCCGACATTCCGTTGGCGTACGAGGTGTTCCAACAAGACGCTCATGTGATGACCCCGCGGGGGGAGCGATATACCGCCAATACGATTCGCCAGCGCCTGCAAATGCGCGACTTTATGGAGACCATGCGCGCTGCTGGCCAGCATACGGGGGGGCCGCCGCCGCTGTCGCAGGCCGATCGAAAACTATTTGCCGATCAACTGGACCGATTATTACGACATGCGTTGCCGGCGCCGTAACGTGGCAAGTTAAGCGCCTGCGCTGCGTAATAACGCGCTCAGGTCGCGACCCATTCAATGATTTCGGCTTCTAGGTCGTCCAAGTCAACGTCGTCTTCGCTGATGGTTCTGTTGGCGACACTCACGCCTGCGCTGAGCACCGATTGCGGATCGCCGGTCAGCAGTGGATGCCATTGCGGCAGCGACTTTCCCTCACTCAGCCGCCGGTACGCGCAGCTTCGAGGCATCCAGGCGAGCTCTGATGCGTCCATGCTGCGAACATCGAGACAGTCGCTGACTGTTTCACGCCGCATCGCATAACCTTGGCATCGTGCGGTCTCGGTATTGAGGAGTCGGCAGGCGACGTGCGTGTAGAACACATCGGTAGTCTCCTCGTTGACGAGCTTATGGAGGCAGCACTGACCGCAGCCGTCACAGAGCGATTCCCATTCACCCAGTGTCATCTCTGTGAGGGTCTTATGTTCCCAAAAATGGATCATCGTTGCCGAATACTCCCTTCGTTATCGACGACCTTAGCGTTGGCGCCAGCCACGCAAAGCATAGCCTATTGCCCGTATACTGCGCTGGGTGACAACTGTACAGCACGCATTAGGGCACGTAGCGATCGCGAGCAGGGGTCAGTGATGCGGGTAATCAGCACGTCAACGTGCAGCAGGCGAGGAGTGAATCATGGATCTGGGTATTCGAGGTCGACGCGCATTGGTCTGCGCATCATCGAAGGGTTTGGGCAAAGGTTGCGCTGAAGCGCTGGCAGGCGAGGGTGTAGACCTTATTCTCAACGCACGAGGCGCCGAGTCTTTGGAGGCGACCGCTGCCCACATTCGCGCGACTTACGGTGTGTCGGTTGTGGCGGTGGCGGCGGATATCACGACTGAGGCAGGCCAGGCGGCGGTTTTGGATGCGGCGGGAGACGTTCATATTCTGGTGACCAATGCGGGAGGACCGCCACCCGGGATGTGGTCCGACTGGGGCCGTGACGATTTTATTGCGGCCTTCGACGCCAATTTACTGACGCCCATTGCGCTGATTAAGGCATTGTTGCCGGGCATGATGGACCGGGGCTGGGGGCGGATTGTGAACATCACCAGTGTGGCCGTTAAGGCACCGATTCCGGTGCTCGGGCTCTCTAATACCGCGCGTTCTGGTTTGACGGGATACGTCGCCGGCGTGTCGAGGCAAGTGGCGGGAAGTGGCGTCACCATTAACAACTTATTGCCGGGTCTGCACGATACTGATCGGCTCGTTATGCTGGATAAAGTGGACGCAGGCGCCCGCGGTATCAGTGAGGACGACGCGCGCCAAGCGCGCATGCAATCGGTGCCAGCAGGACGCTTTGGTACGTCTGATGAGTTTGGAGCGGCCTGTGCCTGGTTGTGTTCGGATAAAGCGGGTTTCGTGATTGGTCAAAATATCTTGTTAGATGGGGGCGCGTTCCCCGGTGCACTCTAGCGTCGCTTTTTGAGCATGGTCGCCGTCACCATTTGCCAGCTCATCACACTCAAGCGTGGCAAGGTGATAGGTCTTGGCATGGTCATCTAGTAACGGCTTCTGGCGTACAACCTAGGGTAGAGCGCCACGGGAGTGGCCGGATGGCAGAGGAGCAACGTGATGTCCGATACGGACGAGCTGGATATCGTATTTGGTGCGAGCAGTGCCATCGGCGGTGCGCTGATTCAGCGCTGGCAGGGGGAGGGGCTGAGACCCATCTTGGCGGTGACGCGATCTGCCAACGCGATCAGCGATATCGCTGACCTGAATAGGGTGCAGGTTGAGACCTCAGATTACACCGAGGCGGGATTGTCAGCGCTCGCTGCGCGATTGGTGTCGGCGCAAACGAATGTGACAAGGTTGGTCGTGTGTAATGGTGTTTTGCAAGGAGCGGGCTATCGCCCCGAGCGCGCGTTGGCCCAGATCGAGTCCACCGCGATGCACCAGGTGTTTGAGGTCAATACGTTCCTGCCCATGCGGGTGCTGTCGGCGATGGCTCCACTATTAAAAACCAGTGCTGCGCCCATTGTGGCCGCGCTATCGGCGCGCGTGGGCAGTCTGGGTGACAATCGCCGCGGTGGTTGGTACAGCTACCGAGGCAGCAAGGCCGCCCTCAACATGATGCTGCAGTGCCTCGCCCATGAACTGGTGCGCGTTAACCCGTTAGCAAAGGTCGTGGCTTATCACCCGGGAACGGTCGATACGCCATTATCGAAGCCGTTTCAGGCAGCGGTCAGCCCAGAGACCTTGTTGCAGCCTGATCAGGCTGCTGAGGCCTTGGATTCAGTGCTGAGTCAGGTGGTTGCTGACGGCACCTTGAGTTACGTGGATTGGCGCGGCCAGCCGATTCCTTGGTGATCGCACTAGTTGATGGAGCGCCATTGCAGCGTGTCACTTATTGCACATTTGTTGTTTTTTTGTTGAGATAAGATATCGCATCGGCGCATCGAGGTGATATGCCAGAGGACAATTCTTTAGGGGAGCGATTTATGCAAATTTTGAGAGCCGCAGTGCTGAGTTTTTGTGCATTCATGATGCAGCCGGCAATGGCTGATGATGTTGAGACAACGCTGGAGAATTTCCGCACTGCTGGCGCCGGCGACTTTATTGACGACGCGTATGGCTACGCAGTATTCCCCAGTATCGGTAAAGGCGGCATTGGCATTGGTGGTGCGCACGGCAAGGGCTTTGTTTATCAGGGCGGCGACCGGACCGGCAAGGTAAAAATGAATCAAATTACCTATGGCCTGCAATTAGGTGGACAAGTGTATAGCCAGATGATTTTCTTCAGAGATGAACGATCCTTCGATGACTTCACCTCGGGTAATTTTGAGTTTGGCGCACAGGCCACCGCGGTGGCACTCACTGCGAGTGCAACGGCATCAACCTCAACGGGTGGTGGTGGTAATGCGTCTGCCGGGACCGACGCTGACTCTAATAACGTCAGTGCTAAAGAGGACCAGTACGATGGCCGTAGTGGTATGGCGGTGTTTACGATCGCTAAAGGTGGGTTGATGTACGAAGCCACACTGGGCGGTCAAAAGTTCAAGTACGAAGCGCTCTAAAGGCAACCGCATTATAAAAAAGGCCGCTTTAGAGTGGCCTTTTTTTATGGTCTGTCATTTTTTGATTTGTTATTTTTTGATGTGTTGAGCGTTTCGTTAGCCCCCCTCACACCATATTCTGTCTGTCTGTCTGTCTGTCTGTCTGTCTGTCTGTCTGTCTGGCAGGTGTTGGTGTCCTCTTGCCTATGACCTCTCGCGTATGACCCCTGGTAGAGGGCGCCTGTTGGGAGTTAGGCAGGGGCTCCATGTCAGTCTTCGACGACCTTAAAATGAATATCAACACCGGGCAATCGCTGAAGCAGTGCATCGCCCATGGCGCTGGCAGGTGTCCAGATACCACCGCCTACGCTGAGCGAGTCTTGAGCGAGGCAGAGGGCCGCCTGCGCCAGCATGCGAGAAGTGGCGCCATAGCCAGGGTCGCGTTGCCCGGTGACTTTAACGCGGAGGTGATCATTACCATCACTCCCGTGGGTCCAGAACTCAAAAAAACCATTTTCGCGCTTGCTCTCATTAGGCCCCTCACCGGGATCTGGCAGTAGTTTCTTCAGGAGCGCGCGGGTGGGCGCGAAAAAGGTCCCCGCCATCACCGTCCCTAACCCTCCGGCACTGAGTAAGGCTTTGGCTCGGCTGTCACATAACTGAGATTCGTCGTAGTTAAATTGATCACCGTAGGGCAGACCGGCTAGCGCATGCGAGCGTCTTACCACTTTGGTGTTGATGGCCGCCATCACGAAAGGGGCGGTCCAGCTATCGAAGTCTTCATCCCAAGCGACACCCGTTTGATCAGGCTTATCGGATCCCGGCGCCACACCTGCGGGGTAGAGTGCATAGGGATCCATAATGCGCGCACGGATAACCGGGTCTTGAGACGCCTGTTCGGCGACCAGCATCAGGCTGGCTACAGTGCCCCCGCTCACGCCTCCTGAAGCGCGGCCCATGCGTCCGGAAACGCGGCTTGCATAGCGTCCGTAGCGCTCTTTGAACTGCTTTTGCAGAAAGTACACGGACAAATCAGAGGGAATGGAATCAAACCCACAGCAATGCACCAGTCGAGCGCCACTCGCTTTTGCAAGGGGGTCAACGCTGGCATAAACGGCGGCCATCCACTGCGCCTCGCCAGTCAGATCACAATAGTGGGTGCCCTCGCGTGCGCAGGTCTCTAAGAGAAGCGAGCCATGCCGGGCATACGGGCCCACGGTGCTGATAATCACCTTGGCTTGCAACGCCATCGCTTTGAGCTGAGTGGCATCGTCACTGTCGGCGATGAGGATGGGTAGGTCTGGCTTGCCGAGTTCACGTCGACAGCGTTCTAGTTTTTGCTGATTGCGGCCTGCAATGGCCCACTGTAAGTCTGTGTGAGCAGAGGCAAGGTACTCAGCCACCAGTTGGCCAGTGAAGCCGGACGCACCGTATAAGACAATGTCAAATGGACGCTCAGTCATGACTTTATTCCCCATTGAAAAATCGTCTTTAAGGGTAACAAGCCTGCCCTGTCGTCTGAGGGGCGCAATCTGGTATTTCTTTGCACAACGCATGTAGGGTTGCCGTGGGTCATTGCGCGACTTTCAGCGGTTTAATGAGATCAATTGCGACATTTATGCATAGAGTGCCGGGGGCTGGCGCAGTATCATCTCTCCCTGCTAGTGATTGAGCCGACATCAAAGCGGGGCGAGAGAGGGTTATTCTTGCTTAGCAATGGCTCGGCGGAGTGAGCAAATATCACCACGGAAGGTGGCGGGTCTGTGAGAGCGGCTTGATGAGTTTAGGATGGTAATCATGATCGAGTTAATGAAGCGTATCGCGTGGCCTGCCGGCGTGGGGCTAGCGGGGATTGCCGTGTATGCCGTCCTGCAAGTTACCAAACCGAGCCCGAGCCCCAGTTTTGAGCCGCCGGCCGCGCCGAGTGTGGTCGTTGTGCCGGCCGTTAGGGCGACGGCTCGTCCTATTGTCGTTGCTTATGGCGAGGTGCGACCGAGCGTTCGAACGCAATTAGTGGCCCAAGTGGGCGGGAAAATAACGTCTATTGCGCCGGCCTTTATTGAAGGCGGTCGTTTTGCATCAGGCGAAGTACTGTTAACCATTGAGGCGACGGATTACCGTGCCGCAGTCGATGAACGCAGTGCTCGCGTTGCCGCGGCTAGCGTCGATCTTGAGCAAGCCTTGGCCGATGCCGATGTCGCCCGTAAACAGCTCTTAGGTCAAGAAAATCCCTCGCCTTTAGCGCTCAAAAAGCCCCAGGTTGCGCGCGCTGAGGCGGCACTCAAGGCGTCTGAGACGGCGCTTGCACTGGCTGAGACCAATCTGGAGCGTACTCGCTTGAGTTTGCCTTTTACCGGGCGAGTCGAGAGTCAATCAGCAGACCTAGGCCAGTATGTGAATCCCGGTAAAGTGCTAGGTTCGGTATTTGGCACCGATAAAGCGGAGGTGCGCGTCGCGCTGACCCATAGCCAGTTATCGGCACTGGGCGTGCCCATTGGGTTTCATGGTGGCCCGCAGGGCGGTTTGCCGACCACGCTATCGGCCACGCTAGGCGGAACGCTGCATCAGTGGCAGGGACAGCTGAATCGTCTCGATGCGGCGATCGACCCAGCGACGCGAACCCTCTATGGGACGGTCAGTATTGACGATCCCTATGGCACCACCAACCGCTCGAGGGCTATGCCACTGGCAGTGGGTCTGTACGTCGAGGCCGAAATAGAAGGTCGTCCGCTCGTTGATGCTGTGCAGATGGTGGCAGAGGGGCTTCGCGCAGGGAGTGAGGTTTTTGTATTGAATGGCGAGGGTCTGCTGGAGGTGCGGCAGATTGATGTCGTTCATCGCAATCGCAACACGGTCATGGTCAGTGCGGGTATTGAAGCGGGCGATCAAATCATCGTCTCGGCTATTCGTAATCCGATTAACGGTATGCGGCTAGAAGCGATTGAGACGACGGGTGTCTCCGAGGCGACAACTGATCGCCGTTTAGTCGACGATAACGAAGTCTGAGTTCGCTGACATGGAGGGTTTAATTCGATGGTGGGTCCGCAATCCGGTTGCCGCTAATCTGCTCATGCTCATCATTATTACTGCGGGATGGTTAGGTCTGCGCGGTATTGAAAAGGAAGCGTTTCCCTCCGTTCAGCCCGACATTATTCAAATCGAGATTATCTGGCCCGGTGCCTCGCCGAAAGAGGTCGAGCAACAGGTGGTGCAGCGTGTTGAGGAGTCATTAAAAAATGTCTCAAATGTCTATCGAGTCAGCTCGCAGTCTCGGGAGGGTCTCGGTTCCCTGTCGGTGCAAACCTTTCCATCAGTAGAGCTTAATGCGTTTTTAAATGACGTAAAAAATGCGGTTGACTCGATTACCGCGTTCCCTAGAGACATTGAAAATCCTCGTGTCCGCCGACTCGAGTGGCGCCAGGAAATGATCCGCGTCGCCTTGGCGGGTGAGGTAGGCGAGAGAGCGCTAACCCGGCTCGCCAACAAGTTGCGCAACGAATTGGCGGGATTGCCTTATATCTCCCAAGTCGAGGTCTTCGGCTCGCGTCGTGAGGAAGTGACGATTGAATTGTCGGAACGTGCCCTGCGGAATTTTGGATTGAGTTTTTCAGACGTGGCGACGGCTATTCGCCGTGATTCGATGAACGTGTCGGTAGGCGAGGTTCGGACGGCAACCGGTGATATCCAGTTGCGGGCAGAAAATTTAGCCGATAATCGGGATGACTTTGAGCAAATTATTATCCGGCAGACGCCTAAGGGTGGCATCGTCAGAGTGGCCGACGTGGCGACGGTGCTGGATGGCTTTGAGCAAAATGACATTCTCGCTACGTTGAACGGTCAGCCTGCGTTGCTGCTACAGGTGATGTCCACCGATGACATGCAGGTCGTCAAAGCGAGTGCAGCCGTTAAAGACTGGATCGCACGAACCCAGCCCAGCCTGCCTTCAGGGATCGAGCTCTCGATCTGGTTTGATACCGCTGATATCTATGAGAACCGAATGGAGCTCATCGCCAACTCCTCGATAGTAGGACTCCTTCTTGTTTTTATTATTCTGATTCTGACGCTCGAGCCAAAAGTCGCGCTGTGGGTCACTGTTGGCATTGGCGTCAGTTTTCTGGGCGCCTTCGCGTTGTTACCAACCAATGATGTTTCGCTCAATTTATTGTCGACTTTTGCGTTCTTGTTGGTACTTGGCATCGTTGTTGACGATGCGATTGTGGTGGGAGAAAGCATTCATCACCATGTTCACCAGCGAGGTATCGCCGGGGAGGAGGCCGCGATACAAGGTGCGCTTGCCGTCAGCCGGCCCGTCATTTTCGCGGTGCTGACGACAATCGTCGCCTTTGCGCCTTGGCTCTTTGTGTCCGGCGTCACGGCGCAGTTTACTCGGCAGCTTTCCGTTGTGATTACGCTGGCACTTTGCTTCTCGTTGATTGAGGCATTCCTTATATTGCCCAGCCATCTGCGCAGCATTGATCGCAGTGCGCCCACGAGTAAATGGCTGGTTCGTCAAAAACGCATTGCCGATAGCATCGTATGGTTTGCTGAGCATACCTACCGACCCTTTCTTGAGTGGTGCCTGCGACATCGCTATACGACTGCTATGGTATTTTTCTCGTTGTTTCTGATCTCGCTGGGTTTATTTACGAGCGGCTGGGTGAAGTTCTTTTTTTCACCCCAGGTTGAAACAGAGCAAGTCATTATTAATGTCACGTTGCCACCGGGCACCCCGTTCAGTCGTTCTATCGAAGTGCTGACCCAACTGCAAAAGGCAGAAAAAGAACTGGTCGCTGAGGTCAATGCTGAGGCCGATGCTGAGGTAAATGCAGGCAGCGATTCTGGGGAGCTCATCAAAGGCTGGTATACCCGTGCCCGCCGGGGCAGTGTCATCGCAATTGTTCAGCTGGCACCGCCTGATCAGCGCCAATTAAGCCCCCGCGAGACGGTTGAACGATTTGTGGAGCTGGTGGGCGATATCCCAGATGCGGACGAGGTCAAGGTCCGCTACACCCTCGGTGATAGTGAGGCGAGCATTACCTTTTTGCTGCAGCACGAGGATCTCGAAACGCTTAATGCAGCGAGTCGAACCCTGCAGGAGCACCTCGGTGAGTACGATAAAACATTCTACATTCGGGACGATCAATGGGGTGCGCTGCCCGAGATGCGCTTTGATTTAAAACCCGGTGCAGAAAAGCTCGGTGTGACCTTGGGTGATGTGTCTTCACAGGTGCGGCAGGCTTTCTATGGAGAGGAGGTGCAGCGATTACCGCGAGAATACGGCGATGTGAGGGTCATGGTTCGCTACCCCTTAGCGGCACGCGCGACATTGGCTTCCTTTGAAGACGTTCGCATTCGCACGCCAGATGGCAGGCTCATTCCTCTCTTGTCGATAGCCGAAGTTGAGGTGGGGCAGGCCACCCGGCGGATTACCAGACGGAATGGCGAGCGTGTGGTGACCGTGAGTGCGACGGTGGAGCCTGAGTCACTGGGGGAGATTAATACGGCCGTGGAGGAGAGCTATCTACCTGAGTTACAGGCGATGTATCCTGGCTTGCGCGTCCTAAAAGGGGGGTCGCAGGAGGCAGAAGCCGAATTTTTCGACGAAATCATAGCGCTCTATACCATTGCACTCTTTGTTATTTATGCGCTGATTGCTGTGGCTTTCCGTTCGTATAGTTTGCCGATACTGATTATGACAGCGATGCCCTTTGGTTTTATGGGAGCGGTCTTTGGGCATTTGATTTTTAATCTGCCGATGGCGCTGTTTTCTTACTTTGGTATTGGTGCAGCGGCGGGTGTGGTCGTCAACGACAACTTAGTACTGATCGATTATGTTCGGCGACTAGAGCGCGAGGGCCTCCCATCTCCTAAGGCGATTGTGATGGCGGCGGTGAGCCGCTTTCGGCCTATTTTCTTAACAACGCTCACCACGTTTATCGGATTGATTCCGATTATGGCTGAGCAGTCCACCAGCGCAGAGTTTTTGAAGCCTGCGGTGTTGTCGCTGGCTTTCGGTGTTTTTTTTGCGTTGTTCGTGAGTCTGTTGCTGGTGCCCGCGATGTACCTCATTGGTCATGATTGGCAACAAATGCTGGCGGCGCGAAAGGCACGAAGCGCCGCATCGACGGCCGCCATCTGATCTTTATCTCACGCCATGCATTAATTTTTTCAGCAGCGGCGAGAGGAGCAACAAGACCGCGCCACCGGCTAGACCAATCACTAAGAGCTGGCTGAATAGCGCAGTGTAGCTGGCTAGTGCGTCTGTACTTTGTGAGAGTGTCGCACTAGCGGGTCGCGCGGCGATCGTGGCAATTTGCGCGGCAACATAAGACGAATAGGCCGAGGCAAGAAACCAGGTGCCCATCATCACGCCCACCACCGACGGGACTGCGAGCTTAGTCACGGCAGAAAGGCCCACTGGGCTTAAGCAGAGCTCCCCCGTGGTATGCAGCAAGTAGGCGCAAATTAACCACCACGCCGATACAACGCCGGCCTCATTGGGGAACTGAGCGCCATAGACTAAGGCGCCAAAGCCGAGGCCAGCCTGTGCAATGCCCAGCGAAAACTTGACGGGTGTACTGGGCTCGAGTCCGCGTTTGCCCAGACGCGTCCAGAGTAGCGCGAACAAGGGGGCTAACGAAAAAATGAAGAACGAATTAGCTGCGCCAAATTGTGCCGCCGTCAGTGAGATGCCAAACAGCATCTTATCGGTCACCCTGTCAGCATATAATGTCATCGACCCAGCGGCCTGCTCAAACAAAGCCCAAAAAATCACCGTCGATAAGGTCAGCACAATGAGCACGAACATTCGCTCGCGCTCCACTTTATTGCACCGTGTAAACAAGAACCAAGCAAGACCGACAAGGACAATGAGAGACATAACATCGAGCAACGTGCCGACGGTGTCGGTGAGTTGGACCAACTGCCAAACCACTGCGACCATGACAAAACTGCCTAGGTAAATAGCGCGCTCTATAGTGAGGCCAGGAATGCCCACTGTGCGACTGAGCTGATTTGGATCATTGGGTTCGCCATGGCCGAGTAAATAGGGCTGACCCCATTGAAAGAAAATTAGGCCAATGAGCATGCCGATGCCGGCGGCGCCAAAGCCCCAAGCCCAACCATAAACTTCGCCCAGCCAGCCGCACAGCAGCGTGGCTGCGAAGGCGCCGATATTGATACCCATGTAAAAGATAGTAAAGCCGGCATCTCGTCGGGGGTCACCCTCCGGGTACAGCTTGCCGACGACAGTGGATATGTTCGGTTTCAGAAATCCGACCCCCACCACGATGAGCGCGAGTGACAGATAAAAAATGGAGAGTGCCCCGTCATCTCGGACAATGCCGTCGGTGGTTTGCCGAGCGGCGTCTCCCTCGAAGGCCATGCCCAGATGCCCGAGCACGAGTAAGGCCCCGCCAAAGGTCACTGCTTTTCTCATGCCAATAAATCGATCGGCGACCAGCCCACCTAAGACCGGCATGGCATAGACCAGCGAGGCATAACTACCCAGCACACCCAGGCCAGCGGCATCTGAAAATAAGTGGTACTTGGTTAAGTACAACAACAGCAAATATTTCATGCCATAAAAGGAGAAGCGCTCCCATAACTCGGTGGCGAAACAGATATAGAGGCCTTTTGGATGCCCCCAAAGATCGCCCGCTTGAGAAGAGGTTGTATCGCTCATAGTCTTATACCTTGCTACCCGAGGTCTGCTGTGAAGCCGTATAATGTTGCATCCGGATTGATAGATGTCGAGCGTGTTTTCGACGATGACCCGCGTGCTGTGTCACGCCGCCTCTGCTCTGCAGGGCGCCATGAGCGCCTGTGCCATTTGTATTGGGTCGTTGATGCGCTTGACCTGACTAAACAATGCGCCGGCTTGAGGGTAGTAAATTCTTAAGTACATCAGCCACTGTTTCACTGGGTTCACGGCATAGCGGTCGTCGTAGCATTGTCGATTGCGCTCAAGAAATTGGATTAATAAATCGCGGGTTTGCTCCCACGCAAAGGCGGTGGGTTGAGTGCCCCGATGTTGGCTCTGAATGGCGGCGGCGAGATCAGGACGGCACAGCGCGCCGCGCGCCAACATAAACGTGTCACAGCCACTGATTTTGGCGCACTGTGTGACATCAGAGGGACTCCATAGTTCGCCATTAGCGATCACGTTGTAGGGCATTTTTTGTGTTGCCTTCCGCAGTTGATGCCAGTGCGCGGGGGGGCGATAGCCCTGTCGCCGGGTTCGCGCGTGGATGGTGAGTTCGCTGAGCTCGACCTGGGCCAAGCCCTCGAGTATTTCTTCAAATTGTTCGTCAGTGTCGTAACCGAGTCGAATTTTCGCGGTCACAGGAACCGAATTGGGAACGCCCTCACGCACCGCTTGGCAAATCGATCTAACCAGCAGGGGCGATCGTAGTAACGCCGCCCCCCCTTGAGAGCGGTTTACCGTCTTGGCGGGGCAGCCAAAGTTGAGGTCAATACCCGGTGCACCGAGCGATGCGGCCCGAGCCGCATTGGCCGCCATTAGGGTGGGGTCAGATCCCAACAGTTGAATAAAGACCGGCACGCCAGACGGCGTCACGCCGCCTTGCTTGAGTTCTGGCGCATAGCGATAGAAAACGCGTCTGGGGAGGAGTGTTTGAGAAACGCGCACAAATTCGGTCACACAGCGCTCGTAGCCCCCAATTGCGGTCAACTGATCGCGCATAATGGCGTCCAATACCCCCTCCATAGGGGCAAGAATCAGGCGAGGAGCAGCGGGTGGTGTCAGCAACATGGGGCGCAGGGTAACGAGATAGCCCGTGTTTTAACAGTCGGGTTTTCCAGTTTTCCGCCCCTTTGCAGACTCTCAGCGCAATCTATACAGTAAGCCATAACGCAATTTCTCCAGGAGCCCAGCGAGCCATATGAATCCGAATTATCTCGACTTTGAGCAGCCGATTGCAGATCTCGAAATGAAAATTGAGGAGTTGCAGGGCGTCAGCGATGATGCCGAACTCAATCTGGGTGATGAAATCAACCGTCTTCGTGAAAAGTCGACCGCACTGACGGCAAAGATTTATACCGATCTCAGCGCGTGGGATACGGTAAGAGTGGCCAGGCACCCTCAGCGGCCGTACTCCCTCGATTACATCCCGGAGATGTTCACTGAATTCGACGAACTGCATGGCGATCGACACTTTGCAGACGATAAGGCCATTGTGGGTGGCATTGCGCGTTTGGAGGGCAGGCCCGTCATGGTCATTGGTCAGGAGAAAGGCCGCGCCGTCAAAGACAAGGTGTATCGAAACTTTGGTATGCCCAAGCCAGAGGGTTATCGGAAAGCAATGCGCCTGATGCAGATGGCCGAGCGGTTTAAAATGCCGGTGATCACTTTGATTGATACGCCGGGGGCCTACCCGGGCATCGATTCGGAGGAGCGCGGTATTTCAGAGGCGATTGCGCAGAACTTGGCGGTGATGTCGCGGCTCAAAACACCCCTGGTTTGTATCGTGATCGGAGAGGGCTCCTCGGGCGGCGCGTTGGGTATCGGTGTCGGCGATCACCTCGCGATGCTTCAATACTCGACGTATTTTGTCATCTCACCTGAGGGCTGTGCGAATATCATCTGGAAAAGTTCCGACTATGCCCCCGATGCGGCGGCGGCAATGGGGGTGACCTCTTCTAAGTTAGAGGAGCTGGGTATTGTCGATGCGACGATTCCTGAGCCACTTGGGGGCGCTCACCGGGATCCGGTGGAAATGGCGAGTCGATTAAAGCGGCATTTACTGGAGCAGATCGACCGACTGACGGCGATGGATGAAGACGAGATGCTCGAGACACGCTATCGACGGTTGATGTCCTACGGTAACTGACCCCTAGAGCGACGCCGGTGCGCGAACTCCTCGCCACGCTCCCCGAGTCGATTGCGACAGCGCCCGCTTGGTGGGTGGCGTTATCGGGAGGGGCAGACAGCGTGGCACTGTTACACGCCTTGGTCGCTTATCGCGGTGACGCCCGCTCGCCGCCCATTCGTGCGATTCATGTCAATCACGGCTTGCATCCGGATGCGTCGCAGTGGGTCGCGGGTTGCGAGCGGCACTGCCAAGCGCTTTCTGTTCCATTGCAGGTCAGTGAGTGTCACGTCGACGCCTCTGGGCGGGGACTTGAGGCCGATGCACGCTCGGAGCGCTACCGTATTTTCGAGGCGGCCTTGGGTCCAGACGAGGTATTGTTTACGGCGCATCACGCTGATGACATGGTTGAAACCGTATTACTGCGTCTTTTTCGTGGCGCCGGTCCCAAAGGGTTGGCGGGCATTCCGCGTCAGCGAACCTGCGCGGCGGGTGTTATTTATCGTCCTTTTCTTGATGTCAGTGCGGCGTCCTTGCGGCAGGCCCTCGAGGTCGCGGGGCTCGATTATGTGACGGATCCCAGTAACCTCGAATCAGATCAGGATCGCAATTATGTGCGCCACGAGGTGCTGCCTTTGGTGGCTCAGCGTTGGCCCGGTTATCGCGAGACCATTCTTCGGGCGGCAAAGCTCCAGGCAATGGCACAGCAGCGACTCAGTGCACTGCCGTTGCGTCGCACGCATACCGTATTGGGCGAGCCCGCATTGCTGGTTGATTCAGCGCTTGATCCGCAAACCTTGGCGGCTCAACTTCACCAATGGTTGAGTGAGACGATGGTAACCATGCCGGATCGGCGCAGGTTACTGGAATTAGCGAGGCAAGCGTTGACAGCAGGCTCTGATCGGCAGCCAGAACTGGTGTGGGCTGATCGGTGTCTCCGCGCGTGGAATGGTCTGATCGTCGATGTCACAGCACCTGAGTCGGCGGCGCGGTTTCCAAAAACGGTAACGGTGGGGGAGCAGCAAGAAGGAGCATGGGGACGTTTGGACTGGGAAATCAGTGAGAACCAAGCCGGACTGGCCCTCGGGCAAGTCCTGAACCTGATTACCACGGATACCTTGAAGGTCATGTCGCTGCCGAATCGCCCGGAAAAACCGGTTAAAAAGTGGCTTCAAGAGATGAGAATCCCCCCGTGGTGGCGCCGCCATCTCCCTGTTTTAACGAACAAAAATACCCCGGTCTGGTTGCTGCCGGTGGGGCCCTTAGGTGGGGATGATGACCCCGATGGGATGTCGCCCGTGCAAACCCTTCGACCAATTTGGACGCCGCCGGCGCGCTTTTAAATTGAGCCCGGAGAGGGTTCCTGTTAGAGTAATCGTCCATCAGAGAGGCACTCTCAAGAGGCGCTGAACGGGCGTCCGGTAAGTCTTTCGCTTTGGTGGATTCCATGACGAGATATGTGTTCGTTACGGGTGGTGTGGTGTCTTCTTTAGGTAAGGGGATCGCCGCCGCCTCTCTCGCTGCTGTGCTTGAGGCACGGGGTTTGCGGGTAACGCTTTTGAAACTTGACCCCTACATTAATGTCGACCCCGGCACGATGAGCCCGTTCCAGCATGGCGAAGTATTTGTGACCGATGATGGCGCCGAGACCGACCTCGATCTGGGCCACTACGAGCGCTTTACCCGCACGGTGATGAGTCGCACGAATAACTTCACTGCCGGCAGAGTCTATGATGCAGTGCTGCGAAAAGAACGCAGAGGCGATTATTTAGGGGGCACTGTTCAAGTGATCCCTCACATTACCGACGAAATTAAACGCCGCGTGATAAAAGGGGCAGGCGACGCCGAGGTCGCGGTCGTAGAAGTGGGGGGCACCGCAGGCGATATTGAGAGTCAGCCCTTCTTAGAGGCAGTCCGCCAACTCAAGCTGGAGCTGGGAGCGTCTCACGCGCTGCTCATGCACTTAACGCTGATTCCTTACATACCCACGGCAGGCGAGATCAAAACAAAGCCCACCCAGCACTCCGTCAAAGACCTGCGCTCGATTGGATTGCAGCCTGAGGTATTGCTGTGTCGATGTTCTGTTGAGGTAGATGAAGCCGCCCGTCGGAAAATTTCGCTGTTTACCAATGTCGAAGAGCGCGCAGTGATCCCCTTATTGGATGCAGACTCGATTTATCAGATTCCAAGTCACTTGAATGCCAGTGGGCTGGATGACTTTGTGCTGGAGCGATTTGGCTTGGATCAGCCCGCAGCTGACCTGTCTGAGTGGGAAGACGTGGTGCGTCGGGAGTTCAGTCCGAGGCAAGGCAGCGTCAAAGTCGGCATGGTGGGCAAATACGTGGACTTGGTGGATGCTTACAAATCGTTGAACGAGGCGCTCGATCATGCCGGCCTGCAGACCGACACTCAAGTCGATATTGAGTACATCGACGCAGAGATTATTGAGACGCAGGGTGTTGGCGTGTTGCAGCATTTAGACGCGATTTTGGTGCCAGGCGGGTTTGGCGACCGGGGTATTCAAGGCAAAATTGAGGCGGTCCGCTATGCCCGCGAGCACGACATTCCTTTTTTAGGGATTTGTCTTGGCATGCATATGGCGATGATCGAATACGCTCGCAATGTGTGTGGGCTGGAGCAGGCCCACTCCACTGAAATGAATCGAGAAACACCCCACCCCATCATCGCACTGATTACGGAATGGCAAACTGCAGAGGGCGACAGAGAACAACGTTCCGAGGCCTCCGATTTAGGCGGCACCATGCGCCTTGGCGCGCAGCCTTGCCGACTCGTACCCGACAGTAAGACGGCCTCTATTTACGGCGTCGGCGAAATTTCTGAGCGACATCGACATCGTTACGAGGTCAACAGTCGTTATGTTGCGCAGTTGGAATCAGCGGGTATGAAGGTCAGTGGCTGGTCCCTTGATGGTGAACTGGTCGAAATCATCGAGCTACCCAGCCATTCATGGTTTGTTGCCTGCCAGTTCCATCCAGAGTTCAAGTCTCGGCCTAGAGGCGGGCACCCGCTGTTTAGTAGTTATATTCAGTCGGCGCTCGCGCTAGCTCAGCAGCGCAGTGACAGCGCATGACCGGGCTTAATCGATCGATTGATGTCGGCGGTTGCCAGATCGGTAATCAGCATCCCATGGTGCTCATCGGTGGCGTCAATGTCCTTGAGAGTCGTGAATTGGCGTTGTCGGTGGCGGAAGCGTTTGTGCGTGTATGCCAGAACCTCGGCCTGCCTTACGTGTTTAAGGCGTCTTTTGATAAAGCGAATCGTTCTTCGATTCATTCGTTTCGTGGCCCCGGGTTGCAGGAGGGCTTGGCGTTATTAGCTGAGATCAAGGCGACCTTTGGCGTGCCAGTGCTGACCGATATCCATGAGCCTGAACAGGCCGCACCCGTCGCCGAGGTGTGCGATATCTTGCAATTGCCTGCTTTTTTGGCGCGCCAAACTGACTTAGTGGAGGCGATGGCGCGCACCGGCGCGGTGATCAATATTAAAAAGCCCCAATTTTTGAGCCCCGAACAGATGGGAAACATCGTCGCCAAGTTTCGTGAGTGCGGCAACGAGCGTCTGATGGTCTGCGAACGGGGCAGCAGCTTTGGCTACGACAACTTGGTGGTCGATATGCTGGGGTTTGAGGTCATGCGCGAGGTGACCCAAGGGTGCCCGCTGATCTTTGACGTCACGCATTCGTTACAGCGCCGCAATGCGGGCGATGCCGCCTCAGGCGGTCGCCGCGAGCAAGTGCTGAGTCTCGCGAAGGCGGGTGTCGCAGTGGGTGTCGCCGGCTTGTTTCTCGAGGCGCACCCAGATCCTGACAAGGCACTGTGCGACGGTCCCAGCGCACTGCCCCTCGATCAACTTGAGCCGTTTTTGGAACAAGTGAAGGCGATCGATGACCTGGTCAAATCACAACCCGAAATCAGTATTCGTTAAATCATCTTTTGAGATAGGAGTGGCAGTGTGAGTGAGATCGTCGATGTGCGTGCCTTTGAAGTGTTGGATTCTCGCGGGAATCCAACCGTCATGGCTGAGGTCACATTGAATGACGAGAGCGTGGGGTGTGCTTGTGCGCCATCAGGCGCGAGCACTGGCACGCGCGAAGCGCTGGAGCTGCGAGATGCGGATCCGACGCGATATCTCGGAAAAGGCGTCCTCACCGCGGTAGGTCATGTGAACGGGGCGATTCGTGACGTATTGCTCGGCCATGATGCGGTTGATCAAGAGACAATAGACCAAAGGCTGATCGCGGCTGATGGCACTGAGAATAAAGCGCAGTTTGGTGCCAATGCAATATTGGCGGTGTCTCTGGCGGCCGCTAAGGCGGCAGCCCAGTCGCTCAAGCTGCCGCTCTATCAACACATCGCGCATTTGGCGCACTGCACGGCGCTGACTATGCCGGTGCCCATGATGAACATACTCAACGGCGGTGAGCACGCCGACAACAATGTGGATATTCAAGAATTCATGATCCAGCCGGTATCAGCTCAAAATTTTGCCGAGGCACTGCGCATGGGCACAGAAATATTTCATCACTTGAAGCAGGTGCTGTCGAGCAGGGGTCTGGCGACCTCGGTGGGAGATGAAGGGGGTTTCGCCCCCAACTTATCGTCTAATGCAGCGGCGCTTGACGTCATTGCCGAGGCAGTGGAGCGCGCAGGCTATCGCTTGGGTGAGGACATCACGCTGGCGCTTGACTGCGCGGCTTCTGAGTTTTATCGAGACGGTCGTTATCACCTCGCGGGTGATGGTCGTGATTTTAGCAGTAGCGAGTTTGCGGACTACTTGGCGTCACTGGTCGATCAGCATCCGATTGTCTCCATTGAGGACGGTCTCGATGAATCCGATTGGGAGGGTTGGTCTATTCTTACCGAGAAACTCGGTGCGAGCACTCAGTTGGTGGGTGATGACCTCTTCGTGACCAATACACAGATACTCAAGCGGGGTATCGACGAGGGCGTCGCCAATTCTATTCTCATTAAATTTAATCAGATTGGCACACTGAGTGAGACCCTTGCCGCGATCGCGATGGCTAAGGCCGCTGGCTACACCGCTGTGATTTCTCACCGATCTGGGGAAACTGAGGATGCCACCATCGCAGATCTTGCGGTGGGTACTGGGGCAGGTCAGATTAAAACAGGTTCATTGTGTCGCTCGGATCGAGTGGCCAAATACAACCGGCTGCTGCGGATAGAGGCCGAGTTAGGACTGACCGCGCCCTATCCGGGTCGGGACATTCTGCAGCGCGCATGATGCGTTGGCTGATGGGTGCATTGTTGGGGCTTTTTGTGCTCTTGCAGTACCGCTTGTGGTTCGCAGAGGGAGGTTTGGCTGAAGCCAATCGACTGAGCGCTGAGTTGGCAGCGGCCGAGACTGAAAATGCGAAGTTAATCGAGCGCAACGACGCGCTAGCCCGTGAGGTGATTGCATTACAAGCCGGGACTGAGGCAGTGGAAAGAAATGCACGAGAAAATCTAGGCCTTATTAAAGAAGGTGAAGTGTATTACCAATTTGTGAAGGAGCCAGACGCGCCGTGAAGAGCATTTGGGCAGTGGTTCCTGCCGCGGGGGCAGGTAGGCGTCTGGGCGGCGACATCCCAAAGCAATATCGCGAGGTGGCAGGAGCGCCCTTGATGGAGCATGCCTTGCGCTCGCTTTTGCAATCCCCCGATATTCGTGGCGTGGTGGTTGCCATTGATCCCTCTGATCGACGTGCCGACGTGATTGCCAGCCTCTCCGATGTGCGAGTGCAAACCACACCCGGGGGTGTCACCCGCGCGCACTCAGTTTTGGCGGGCCTGGATGCCCTTGAAAACCATGCGTCCGAAGGGGACTGGGCGCTGGTTCACGATGCGGCCCGGCCTTGTCTCACTTTTGACGCCTTAGCGGCTTTGATCGACAGGGCACGTGTGCTCGGAGAAGGCGTGATTCTAGCCGAACCCGTTGCCGATACACTGAAGCAGGTTAATGGTGAGGGCAAGATCGAAAAAACCGTGGATCGATCGATATTGTGGCGGGCACAGACACCGCAGCTTTTCCCGTTACAACCGCTTCGGGATGCGCTTCGCCACTGTATTGATGAGGGCGTATCCGTAACGGACGAGGCAATGGCTATGGAGCGAGCGTCACAGGCTGTTCACGTGGTTGAGGGTGCCTCGAGTAATATCAAGGTGACGGTGGAGGCCGATCTTGTCTTTGCCGAGGTGTTTCTGAGAGAAGCCGGGGATCGCTGAGTATGATGATGCGGATAGGTCATGGTTACGACGTGCATGCTTGCGGACAAGGCAGCTACATTGTGCTCGGTGGCACTAGGATCGAGTGCGGTTTCTCTTTGATCGCGCACTCAGATGGTGATGTGGTGCTTCATGCGTTGTGCGATGCATTGTTAGGTGCGGCGGGCCTCGGGGATATCGGTCGCCACTTCCCTGATACTGATGCACAATTTCAAGGCGTGGACAGCCGAATCCTGCTGCGAGCCGTTGTGAGCAAGCTCGTGGAAAAAGGCTGGCGGGTCGGCAATGTGGACATCACCGTCGTCGCCCAGGCGCCTCGCTTGAGTGACTTTATCGGGTCGATGGAGGAGCATATTGCTACTGATCTTGGGGTGGAAGTCAGTGCCGTCAATGTGAAGGCGACGACCACCGAGCACCTTGGTTTTGAAGGTCGCAGCGAGGGTATTGCGAGTCATGCGGTAGCGCTTATTGTGCAGGGCGGTGTGAGTCCGTGAGTCGAATGGGTATCGGCATGACGTCCCAGCGAACGCGAGAGCGATTGATTCAGCGATTAATGGATCAAGGTATTACCCGAATCGAAGTATTAGAGGCCATTCGAAGCGTGCCCCGTCATCTTTTTGTGGATGAGGCGCTGGCGCATCGATCCTACGAAGACACGGCATTACCGATTGGCTATGGGCAAACACTTTCTCAGCCCTACATGGTGGCGAGAATGAGTGAGCTGGCGCTGGCACGAGGTAAGCCTGGCAAAGTATTGGAGATCGGCAGTGGGTCGGGCTATCAGACCGCCATCTTGGCATCGTTAGTTGACGAAATTTGTGCGATCGAGCGGATCAAGCCGCTTCAAGAGCGTGCACGGAAGCAACTGCGTGCGTTACGAGTGCGCAACGTTCGGTTGCGGCACGGAGATGGTCTTGAGGGGTGGCCTAGTGAGGCGCCATTTGACTTGATTCTGGGTGCGGCGGCCCCTGAAACAGTGCCGCAAGTCTTGCTGGAGCAGCTCGCCCCGGATGGCTGCATGATCCTGCCAGTGGGCGGGCAGCGACAGCGCTTAATGATGATCACCGCGACGCCGGAGGGGTTTGTGGAGGAGGTTATCGAAGAGGTGAACTTTGTGCCGATGATCAGTGGTGTGGCTCGATGAAACTGAAACCCATTGGTATTTACGCCCGGGGTTTGGCCATGGGTGCCGCAGATATTGTTCCCGGTGTTTCAGGCGGCACGATGGCGCTGATTACGGGTATCTATGGGCGCTTGTTGGGTGCCTTAGTCAAGATCGACAAACAGGCGCTCGCACTTTTTTTCAGTGGCCGTTGGCGCGCGCTGTGGTATCGATTGGATGGTCCTTTTTTAGGCTGGCTATTGGCCGGCATTCTCACTGCGATCTTCTCTCTGGCGTCCGTGATCCATTGGCTGCTCGAGCATTATCCGCAACCCCTGTGGTCTTTTTTTTCGGGTCTTATTCTCATTAGTGGTGTGTTGTTGTTACGCAACGAAGTCACACTCGATCGATTGAGTCGGGTGGGGTTATTTGCTTTGGGGTCAGCGTTGGCGGTCGCTATTTCTTTGGCGCCCCCTATTCCATTTTCAGCCGGGTTGCTCGGGTTCTTTATCGCCGGTGCCATCGCTATCTGCGCGATGATTTTGCCGGGCATTTCAGGCAGTTTTATGCTGATGTTACTGGGTATGTACGGCCCTGTGCTCGGGGCGGTGAAGGGTTTGCAATTCGCTGAACTGTCAGTGTTTGCTGTGGGGTGCGCGACAGGGCTGATCACTTTCGCACGTGTTTTGAATTTTCTGTTAGTGCGGGCGCGGGTTGCGATGATGGCTTTTTTAAGTGGCGTATTGCTCGGCTCCTTGTCATCCGTGTGGCCATGGCAGGTCGCCGTATTGGTCGAATCTATAGGAGGGTCTGTCGAGCTGACGCGGCCCGTACTACCGATGAATCCATTGCTAATCGATCCTCAAGTCATGCTGTGCCTAGTCAGTTTTATGCTGGGGTTGATAGTGGTTTGGTCTATTACGGTCGTAGCACAGCGAGAGGCGTCCTGAGAGCATGCGGAGGCAGCGACTGAATCGTTGGCTGAGTGCGTGTGCTGTGGGAGTGCTGGTGAGTGCTTGCGCGGATCACCCCCCCGCGGTGATCGAAGATCGCTCGGTAATGCAGGTCGAGGTAGTGCCCGAGGTCCGCCAATCTGTGCCCTTCGAGCAGGATGAGGCTGAAGCTAAAGCTAAAGTTTCTTTAATTCAAGGCCCCGATTATGCGGTTCAAAAAGGGGATACGCTTTACTCGGTGGCCTTCAGGCTGGGAATGGATTACCGAACGCTGGCGCAGTTCAACGACATCGAGCCTCCCTTTACGATTTTAGTGGGTGAGTCGTTACGAACGGTTCCCCCTGTCTCGCCGGAGCAGCCCACCCAAGACGGTGCGGCACCCTTGCCGTTACCCAGTGACAACACACAGCGTGATGCGGTGTTGACGCCAGCCGCCCTTGCTTCAGCTACAGAGCTCAAGGCAAACGAATCGGCGACGGTGACCTCCGCTACGCCTAAACCAGGCCGCAAGATGGAAGCCAAACCTAATTCCAGCGCTAAGCCCCAGCGAGCGAATGCCCCGGTCACTCGATGGCGATGGCCCGTGTCGGGTAAGGTGAGTCGCCGTTTTGCGAACGATCGAAATAAGGGGTTAGACCTGCTCGGTCAGCGTGGCGATCCGGTAGGAGCGACCGCTGATGGCGTGGTGGTGTATGCCGGATCGGGCGTGACCGGCTATGGAGCGTTATTGATCGTCAAGCACAATGACACCTACCTGAGTGCTTATGGACACAATGATGAGCTGTTAGCCAGCGAGGGTGATTATGTGACAGCCGGCGAAGCCATCGCACGAATGGGCAGCACCAGTGCTGATTCGGTAAAGCTGCACTTTGAAATACGACGCGATGGTATCCCGATAGATCCTATGACCTTACTACCCAGTCGGTAGGGCGTCACACCCCCTGCAAGCACGTCCGTCAATTAGCGCTCAAGCAGTTCCAACTTGTCGGGTTTGCCCGCCCAGTCTTCCGCATCGGGCAGCGGCTCTTTGCGTTCGGTAATGTTGGGCCACACTTCAGCGAGTTCCGTATTGAGCGCCAGAAAGTTTTCTTGATCAGCGGGTAACTCGTCTTCTGAAAAAATGGCGTCGACCGGGCACTCCGGCTCGCACAGTGCGCAATCAATGCACTCATCCGGATGGATGACCAAGAAATTTGGACCCTCATAAAAACAATCGACCGGGCATACCTCGACACAATCTGTATGCTTGCACTTGATGCAATCTTCACCGACAACGAACGTCATACCAACACCTCACTTATTTCAGGGCGAAGGATACTGGTTGAGGCCAGCTTTGAAAACTCTTCAGGGCGTCTCTTCAAGATTTTGTTTCAATTCATAAAGGCAGGCCAGCGCTTCGCGAGCCGTCATGTCGTCTGGATTTAAGGCGCGTAACTGTTCGATCACCGGTGAGGGTGCAGGGGGTTCCGGCGCAGCAAACAGGTCGTTTTGGGTTGGGGCTGGCCCGGTGTGCTGGCCGCTCTCGAGTGCCTGAAGCTTGTCGCGTGCCGTGGTCAACACGCCAGCAGGCACGCCGGCTAGGCGTGCGACTTGCAGGCCGAAGCTACGATTCGCGGGCCCTTCCTGTATTTGGTGTAAAAAGACAACGTGGTCCTCATGCTCGGTCGCATCGAGATGCACATTGGCCATCGCGGCGTGTTGCTCTGGCAGTGCCGTCAACTCGAAGTAATGGGTGGCAAAAAAAGTAATGGCTTTGACCTGATTGGCGAGGGCTAGCGCGGTTGCCCACGCAATGCTCAACCCATCAAAGGTGCTGGTGCCTCTGCCAATTTCGTCCATGATCACTAGGCTACGTTCGGTCGCATTGTGAAGGATATTGGCGGTCTCGGTCATTTCCACCATGAAGGTAGAACGCCCGCTGGCGAGGTCGTCTGATGAGCCAATGCGCGTAAAAATACGATCGAGGCTTGAAAGCGTGACCGATCGAGCCGGCACAAACGCACCGACATGGGCAAGCAGTGCGATCAGCGCATTTTGTCGCATGTAGGTCGACTTTCCCCCCATATTCGGTCCGGTAATGAGTAACATGCGCCGCTTTTCGTCGAGCTGAGTATCGTTGGCGATAAAAGGGTGATCGCGGGCGCCCTCGACAACCGGGTGTCGCCCGCCCTCTATCTGCAAGAGTGTCCCGTCGGTAAATTTCGGGCGGCACAAGTTCAGGCTGATCGACCGCTCAGCGAAGCACGCTAGGACATCCAGATCACACAGTGCGGTCGCCGTAGTTTGCAGTGGTAAGAGTGATTCAGCGACACGCGAGACGATCTGTTCGTAGAGCAATTTCTCGCGCGCCAGCGCCCGGCTTTTACTGGAGAGGGCTTTGTCTTCAAAGGTCTTGAGCTCAGGCGTAATAAAGCGCTCAACGTTCTTCAGCGTTTGCCGACGTTGATAGGTGTCGGGTGCTTGGTCTGATTGCGAGCGACTGATCTCAATGTAGTAGCCATGAACCCGGTTGTAGCCCACTTTCAGCGTCGAGAGCCCGGTGTTATCCCGTTCTCTTTGCTCCAGTTCGAGCAGGTAAGCGCCGGCATTCTCGCTAATGCCGCGAAGCTCATCGAGTTCTGCGTCGTACCCCTCGGCGATGACCCCGCCGTCGCGGATCAGTACCGGGGGATTGTCGATAATGGCTTGCGAGAGGAGCGCCGTCAGCTCAGGATAATCGGGGAGGGCGGCGGTGAGCTGAGTTAGCTTTGGGGAGGCCTTGGGTAACTGACTTCGTATGAGTGGCAGGTGCTGGAGGCTATTACTCAGACGGCTGAGGTCTCGCGGCCGTGCAGACCGTAAGGCAACCCGGGACAGTATGCGTTCCAGATCAGCGATATCGCGCAAGGTGTCTCGCAGTGGCTCAAACTGATAGCCACTGGCCAGCTGCTCAACGGCCTCAAGGCGTTCTTCGATTTCGACTGTGTTATTAATGGGGCGATGCAGCCAGCGGCGCAGGTGCCGCGCACCCATCGCCGTCACGGTGCTGTCATACACCGCATACAGCGTGTGTTCTTCTCCCCCACTGAGCGTGCGGTCAATTTCCAGGTTGCGGCGCGTTGCAGCGTCGAGAATCACCGCGTCGGTTTGCGACTCCTGTTTGATCCCTCGGATGTGAGGCAAGTCACTGCGCTGCGTGTCTTTGACATAGGCCAGTAATGCGCCGGCTGCTGCAATGGCCGCTGTGAGCGTCTCGCAGCCAAAGCCATCGAGATCTCGGGTCTGAAACTGTCGCTGTAGATCTTCTCGTGCACTCGCTTCATCGAACTGCCAGTCAGGCTGTTGTCGAATTGCTCCCGGCCAACTTGTTTCGGCGAGATCGCTCGATTCAGGCACCAGAATCTCTGCGGGATTTAGTCTCGCGACTTCGGCATCGAGCGCGATGCTGTCAGTGACCTCGGAGACGAGAAATCGGCCACTGCTCATATCCAGCCATGCCAGTCCAAAGCCAGAGGCGTGCCGGCTAATGGCCAGTATTAGCGCGTCATGCTTGGCATCTAACAATGATTCGTCTGTGAGCGTGCCGGGCGTGACAATCCTGACTACTTCTCGATCGACCGGGCCTTTGCTGGTGGCGGGGTCGCCAACTTGCTCAGCGATGGCCACCGACTGACCTGCTCTGACCAGGCGCGCCAGATAATTTTCTGCCGCGTGGTAGGGCACACCGGCCATCGGTATGGGTTCGCCGGCTGATTTACCGCGGCTAGTGAGCGTAATGTCTAGCAGTCGCGCTGCCGCCACGGCATCGTCATAGAACAGCTCGTAAAAATCACCCATCCGATAAAACAGTAACGCAGACGCGTGATCTCGCTTGATCGCGAGATATTGCTGCATCATGGGGGTGTGCGCAGAGGAGGCTGTGTCGCTCATGGTGCAATTGTGACTCGCGCTAAGCCACAAAGAAAGCGGTGGGGGCGAAGTAATTCGCCCCCACAACGTTTAAAGCGTGTTACTCGGTGATCTGGCTGACGACGCAGTACTTTGCATAGTCCGCGACTTCTTCGGTAGTCCACTCACCTTTGGGTGTCTCGTTTAAATTATCGCACCACGCTTCGCTACCAATGGTAGTGCTCTCGAGCACACAGTGAGCGGCGTAAGTTTTGGTATCGGAGCCGGTCCAGTCACTTTTGCTTTTTTCGCTCATGGTGTCGCACCAGCCTTGGCTGCCCGGTTCGTTACAGGCTGTCAACAGGCCGATCGTTG
The DNA here is from genome assembly GCA_905478845.1 of uncultured Luminiphilus sp. Classification (GTDB taxonomy): domain Bacteria; phylum Pseudomonadota; class Gammaproteobacteria; order Pseudomonadales; family Halieaceae; genus Luminiphilus. Next base: position 3,292 of record CAJQKG010000024.1, on the reverse strand, counting down.
AGATAGCGGCCACTGTGAGAGCGATTTTTTTGAGTGGGTTCGAATTCATGTGGTGTTCCTCCTATTGGGTTGCGGCAGAGGTTATCAGTAGTGAGGTGTCCTGTCTCAGCCAGAAGTGACAGCATTCGTCTCATCACAAGAGCCGTTTGCCTTATAACGCGCGGAGCCGCTATCTAGTGGCTGACAGCAGCCTTGATTTCGTGCGATGGTTTGATTGGCACTGTCGATCAGGACCATGGTGCCCTGCAAACCATTTTGAATAAGAGGATAGACAATGATGAAAAAATTCGCTGCGACGCTTGTGCTGTTGATGTGGACCCCCTTTGCTTTCGCCCAAGACTTGAATTATGGAGAAAACGGTTTCCTTGCAGAGTTTGAGATTGATGCGGCCCACACAACCGACGGCGTTAACTATCAAATATCGGCATCCGGTGAGGCAGGTCCCTACGGCCGAGTGTGGTTGTCTTATGAATTCACCGATAAGCAAAATAATGGCGAGAGCGGCGAATTCACCGGTTTTGCCTGGACGCAAAATGGTGAGCAATTCGCTACCGCAACCCTGCAGGGGGTTTACCGACGTAAAGGGGCTATTTTTCAGATGTATTCTTTAGATATGGTATCCGACGGCGTGATCAATATCGTATCCGGTGAGGTGGATTTCGTTGCGAAAACGATGACCTTTAAGGTGTCGCCGTTAAACTAACGGTGAGTTCGCGATAAAAAAGGGGGCCTTGGCCCCCTTTGTTATTACCGCTAGCATCATAACGGGCGTGCCCGGTTATTAGCTGTTATCCCACTTGGCAAATAGAAAGACGTAGACAGTTAAGACAAGATTGATCACAACTTGTATTAACGACAGCGCCATCATCCAGCCCGGCGGATTGATGGTCTCTCCAATCGGCATGTTGGCCGAATTGAGAAAGGTCGTTGCCATTTCTGACCCATTGCCTGCCATCTCACTCAGCGTGCTCAGCATCATAAAAAAGGCATTTTGTGCGCCCATGGTAAAAAAGGTCAGCATGACCACGCCAATCAGTGCAGAGATCATGGCGGCGCCCCTGATCACGCCAGAGAAGTGCCGAAATAAGTAGGCAACGACGACCACTGCTAGCGGCATTAAGACGCCACACAGAAAGAGTGTCGAAAAGACGGAGCGATTCATTCCGATAAAGCCAAACACGTCGAGTTCTGACATTGGTTCCCCCAATAGTTTTGATTTATTGATAGCGCCGATGCGCCACTGAAAACTACCCGCAGAAAGACAAAGATGGAAGTTGTGGCGGGGCGTGGTGAAACGCTGCATCCCCGTTGCGCCAAAGGCCAGCGCCTCACTGTCAGGACGACGATCCTCGGTGCTTCGACTGTCTTCGGAGCGTGACGACACCGATAACGCCGATGGCCTTCAGGTTCCGCCGCTTCGGCATAAAATAAGCGGTGCGTTCAGTCGGTGAGTATTTGATTCAGCTCAATCAGGTAGCCATCGGGGTCATAGAAAATAGACACCATGACCCTAATATCGGGGCCGCCGTCGTAACCGGGATAAGTCCGGAGTCCTGGCGCTTTAACGACCTTAACGCCGGGCGTGGCGGAGATAGTTGGCCAGCGAGCGGCGAGCTCCTGGGTATTGAAGAGCAAAATTGGATTACCCGGCGTGAATCCCTCGTGTCGAATCGGTTTGCTGTGAGCGGGATGGTCGGGGTAGCCATACTCGTAATCGATTAAACCGATGACCCCCACGTGGTCGTGTGATGCACGCAGAAAGATTAGGCGTAGGCGCTGTTCTCGGTCTTCTGTCGCGTGGGCGCGGGCAATCTGTTCATCATAGATGATTTCCATGCCTAAGGCCGCTTGATAGAGCGCTAATGAGGCCTCGATGTCTCGGACAATCAGTGTTGTCCGGCGAAGGAGGAGGGGATATTGGGCTGCTTTCTCGATGGGTGATAGCGCCTGCTCCTCTTGTGCGTGATGCGCCGCAAAGGCGAGGGGTGTGAGCGCGAAGGCGGCGCAAAGGAGCAGAACACAATGTTTGATCATTGGCATGACGGCATCTCTTGTCCTATTTGATATAAAAGTACATCAATAGGACAAATAGCGCTAGCAAGAGGTGATCAGTGCGGCCGTGATCCCTCCGGTCGATCCAGAGGTGCGCAGCGCGGATCAACGATCCAAATATGGCAGCATGATGTCAGCAATCTGCACGGCTGCCACATCGAAAACCCCATAGGTAAGGTTGGGCAGTTCAACCAGCGTGACGTTTTGAATAAGCTGAGCATAGGCGCGAGTGTGCGTTTTTAAACCGCCGTGCGGATTGAGCACCAGGACGGGTTGGCTGATTAAAGCCGCCCGATCAGCCGCCGCATAGCCATGCAGTGCGCGATAGACCGGTGCCCGAGCCTGCCAGGCGCCGGCAGACTCTAGAAAGTTTTCATAGGCTCTCTCCAACACCACGTCTGGGTGCCGTTCTTCTATCGTGAATCGCCATGAGCTCTCCAGTGCCGCGAGTTCCGTAGGGAGTGGGCGATCTTGCATCACGCTCAGGAGCTCGGCATCGTTCTCGGCTTTGTCGGCAAAGTACGGCACGCCGATTAGGACCACCCGCCGCACCAGATCCGGTCTTCGAATCGCCACCTCAGCGGCTACCATGGCGCCGGTGTGGTATCCGCAAACATCGATGGAGCGATGGTGTTCGTCCGTGAGGGGAGCTGATTCAATCGCATCAATCATTATGTCGGCCAGCTCGCCAACGGTGCGCCACGTGGTAGACGCGTCCGATTGCCCTAGGCCCGGATAGTCTAGGGCGACGACCCGTCGATTTACCGCTAACGATGCCATCAGTTGGCGATAGTAATTGCCTGAAAAGGGATTAGGAGGGAAGCAAACCAGCGGTGGTTGGGTAATGAGATCAGGCGCGGCTTGGAGTAGGTGGATTTGCCCCCAGTCTACATCGATGTAGGCCTTCGAGAATTGTGGCTGTGACGAGCTATCGGTGCTGGATTCACCCAGTGGGGTGCAAAGTACCGTCAGGGACACCGTTAGGAGTCTGGCCACGCCGGCGAACCAGAGGGTCATTTGCCGTGCTTTATACATTATATGGTGGGTCATCTAGTGCTGGCCCGGTCGAGTGTGACTATGAGTCTACACCGGTTAATCGCGCTTCTCAGGCTTTTGAGTGTGGCTGAAAACTCCTTGAGATTGGCTTTGCCAGTAACGCTACTGCCAGTCCGCTTGACAGCAATCGTGATGGGCTATTCCTGCGGTGCCGGATCCCGGATGTCCTTGATCGCCAGATTAT
>CAJQKG010000023.1 GCA_905478845.1 uncultured Luminiphilus sp. | reverse complement strand
CATAGCCGAGCATGGCTCCCACCACCGCGGCGGGGAGTGTGGTCCAGACCTGAAATAAATTCACGCCTAACCCCAGCCACAGTAGCGGCAGGGTAAGCGTATCGGGAAGGAGCTGGGTGTCGAGATCGATGCCGGTTAATGCGATCAAAAACGCGATGAGTACCAGTGCACTGAGCGCTTCTGCGCTGTAACCAAATTGCCAAGCCGCCGCCGAGAACAGTATTCCTGTGCCCAGCTCGACGAGTGGATAGCGGATCGATATGGTGGCGTTGCAATCAGCGCAGCGTCCGCGCAATACCAACCAACTCAACACGGGAATATTGTGCCATGCCGGAATGGCAGCGCCGCAGTGAGGGCAGGTGGATCTGGGGTGGGCCAAACTGAGTGGTGTATCGGTGGGGATCGGTTGATCCATCAGCTCGCAACAGTCTTTGTGCCATTGCGATTCCATCATGCGCGGCAGGCGAATAATGACCACGTTGAGAAAACTGCCAATGATGAGCCCCAATACGCCGCAGGTCAGCGTGAAAAAAACAGGATCCGATAAAAGAGGAAGCATGACCTTTACCGCTTTGTGAAAGGCATTTAAATGACCGATCCCAGCATAAAAATGGGGAGGTACATCGCGATCATCAGTCCGCCCACCAATACGCCGAGCACTGACATAATCAGGGGCTCCATGAGTGAGCTCAGACTGTCTACGGCGTTGTCCACGGCGGCCTCATAATGGTCAGCAACTTTGCTGAGCATATCATCAAGTGATCCGGATTCTTCGCCAATGGCGATCATCTGTAACAGCATGACCGGGAACAAGTCGGTGGATCGAATCGAGGCGGTGAGGGCTTGCCCTGCGGTGACATCGTCTCGAATACGCCTAATACCGCGGGCGTAGACCGCGTTACCCGCCGCACCCGCGGTGGAATCTAGGGCCTCAACCAATGGCACTCCTGCGGCAAAGGTGGTGGACAGCGTGCGAGAAAATCGAGCAATCACCGCGTCGTGGACGATCGTACCTATAACGGGCAACTTAAGAGACAGCGCGTCGACCCAGTCCGATACACGCTGGTAGCGTTGTTTGGCCTGCGAAAAGAGGTAGCCGGTCACCATAAAAAAGATCAGTAAGAGTAACCACCAGGCTTGGACCCAGTCTGAGATTCTCAGTACCAGTAAAGTGAACGCGGGTAGCTCGGAACCAAAGCCCTGAAACGTCTCGGCAAATTGAGGGACCACTTTGACGAGCAAAATAGCGGTCACCACGATAGCCACCACAACGACTGCCGTCGGGTAGGTGAGGGCTTTTTTAATTTTTGCCTTGAGCGCCTCAGTTTTTTCTTTGTAAGTGGCAACACGATCTAACATGGTTTCTAGGGTGCCCGAATTTTCGCCCGATGCGACTAGACAGCAAAAGAGGTCGTCAAATTGTCGCGGGTGCTTGCTCAATGCATCCGCAATGTTGGTGCCGGAGGCCACGTCAGTGCGTAAGTCATTAATGAGTTTGCGCATGCCGTCGTGTTCGGTGCCGTCTGCGACAATCGTAAAGGCCTGAACGAGTGGGACCCCTGCTTTCATCATCGTGGCGAGCTGTCGGGTAAAGATGGCGATATCGGCAGGCGTAATTTTTTTTGGCCCAAAAAGCGTCAATTCCTTAGCTTTTTTTCTGACCGTTTTAGTGGTGACGCCCTGTTTGCGGAGCTGCGCGCGTGCCATGGCGGCAGAACTCGCCATTTCTTCGCCCGTGGAGGGTTGTCCATTGCGGTCAGTGCCGCGCCACACAAATACAATACTGTCTGTTGTCATTGTCTCGCTCCACTCATGTGGGGTGGTGTTGATCAGTCCGTTGTCACTCGACTCACTTCTTCCAGGCTGATCAATCCATCGGCACACTTTTTCAGCGCCGATTGTCTGAGGTCGTCAAAGCCCGCCTCGCGCGCCACGCGATCTAATTCGATGGAGTTCGCGCCATCCATAATGGCGGCAGCTAGGGGTTTAGTGATTCGTACCACTTCATAAATCCCGACTCTGCCTTTGTAACCATCCTTGCATTGGTCACAACCAACGGGGTGTTTGATCGTGGCATGGAGGAGCTGTTCGAGGGTGAATCCCATCTCTAAGAGCGCACCCTCAGGCACTGTGGTTTGTGGTTCGGCGCAGTGCTTGCAGAGCCGGCGGGCGAGTCGCTGCGCGATGATCAGTGTCACCGACGCGGCAATATTAAAAGCCGGTATGCCCATGTTCAGGAGTCGCGTGACCGTTTCGGCTGCATTGTTGGTATGCACGGTCGACATCACCAAGTGCCCGGTCTGAGCCGCTTTGATGGCAATCTCCGCGGTTTGCAGGTCGCGAATTTCGCCGACCATGATGACGTCTGGGTCTTGGCGGAGAAAGGAGCGCAGTGCCTCGGCAAAGTTGAGCCCCACCTTGGGGTTTACCAGCACTTGATTGATGCCCTGCATATTGATTTCCACGGGGTCTTCAGCAGTGGAAATATTGCGTTCGGGTTCATTTAAAATATTGAGACCGGTATAGAGCGAGACGGTTTTGCCTGAGCCGGTGGGGCCCGTGACTAAAATCATCCCTTGGGGTCGCCGCAAGGCCTCGAGGTAGAGTCGCTTTTGGTCGGATTCGTAGCCGAGTGCATCGATACCCAGTTGGGCCGAGCTGGGATCGAGAATGCGCAGTACGATCTTCTCGCCATAGAGGGTGGGTAGGGTATTCACGCGGAAGTCGATCGCACGCTTTTTCGAGAGTTTCATCTGGATGCGGCCATCTTGCGGCACGCGCCGCTCAGAGATGTCCATTTGTGACATGACCTTGAGTCTGGCCGCCAAGCGAGGTGCTAAATTGCGCGGTGGTTTCACCACCTCACGCAACATGCCGTCGGTCCGAAACCGCACTCGGTAATCTTTTTCGTAGGGCTCAAAGTGTATATCGGAAGCGCCCTGTTTCACGGCATCCAGCAGCACTTTGTTGACGAACTTGAC
>CAJQKG010000022.1 GCA_905478845.1 uncultured Luminiphilus sp. | reverse complement strand
CATGATAGTGACTCCTTCAAGCCGCGATACAACGTCAAACGATTTACTTACCCTTCCAAGCGGGGACGCGTTTTTCAAAAAAAGCCGTGATCGCTTCTTTTGAATCAGCACTGCCAATGCAGATGCTTTGCAATGCCGCTTCTTTCGAAATCGTATCACTGAGGTTATGTGCAGCGGCAAAATTCAATGCTTCCTTGGCATATCTCAGCGCCAACGGTGATCGCGCCGACAGATCCTGAGCGAACGCCATGGATGTTTGACCGAAATCATCGTCGGCCAGCACACGATTGGCCAGCCCCCACTCCACTGCCTTCTCAGCACTGACTTTTTCGCCTAGCGCCATGAGTTCGTAAGCCCGCTTAGAACCGACCAGATGCGGCAATAACCAGGTAGCGCCTCCGTCGGGGACGAGACCGATCCCCACGAACGGCTGATAGAGATAACTCGACTCAGCCATCAACACGAGGTCACAGGCCATTGCGTAGGAATAGGAAATCCCTGCACACGGACCATTGACCGCCGCCACCCAGGGTTTACGCGCATGGTGTATCGCCAACACGCCCGGCTTATATTCTGCGTTCAATTGATCCTCCACCCCCTCCGGACCCGAAAATCCAGACTCCTCGGTATCCGACAGATCTGCGCCCGCGCCAAAAGCTCTGCCTGCGCCGGTGAGCACCACCACCCAGATGTCTCGGTCGGCATTGACCTCTTGCGCAGCACGGACGAACTCGCGCCGTTGAGTCACATTAAAACTATTCAACTTTTCTGGTCTGTTAAAAGAGACCCGGGCAACTCGCCCTACTCTCTCTACTAAAATGGTGTCGTATTCACTCATCGCTCTCTCCTAAAACTTGCTATTCGCTGTGTGCTAATTGTTTTGAACCGCAGCGCCAGAGGCCAACAACGCCTCGACCTCAGTATCCGATAGTCCCGACGCCTGAATCACCGAGACCGTATCGGCGCCAAGGGCTCGTGTGCTGTGGCGAATGTCAGAGGGGGTTCGCTCAAACCGCGGCGCCGGTGACGGATGCACTAGCTCCTCCACTTGGGTATACACCGCACGCTCCCTATTGGCGCTATACTCGGTGGCTTCTTGCATGGTCAACACCGGCGCGAAACACGCGTCGCTACCCGACATAATCTGATCCCACTCATCTCGGGTTTTGCTCCTCACAACCGCTGCCAGCTTGTCCTTCAGTGCCGGCCATTGAGCCACATCATGCTGCGCTGCAAATTGCGGATCGCTAATCTCAGCCTTGGCCATCAACTCCGCATAAAACTGCGGTTCGATGGCGCCGATTGCCACATATTTCCCGTCAGCACACTCATAAGTGTCATAAAAATGCGCCGCACCATCGAGCAAGTTGGCCTCGCGCTCCTCGGCATTCCAAGTGCCCATCTGCTGAAAGCCCTGCATCATCCACATGAGCTGTGCCGTCCCATCGACCATCGCCACATCGATGACCTGCCCTTGACCCGAGCGGGAAGCCTCGAGTAGCGCAGCCAAAATGCCCGTTACCAGTAGCATCCCGCCGCCGCCAAAATCACCCACGAGGTTCAGCGGCACTACCGGTTTCTCACCACGACGACCAATGGCGTGCAAAGCGCCCGTAATCGCAATGTAATTAAGATCATGGCCTGCGGCTTGAGCGAGCGCTCCCTGCTGTCCCCAACCGGTCATTCGCGCAAACACTAGCTTGGGATTCCGGGCTCTACAGACACCGGGACCGATACCTAATTTTTCGCACACACCAGGCCGATAAGGGTCAATTAGGGCATCCGCTCGCTCAATCAATTTCATGAGCGCTTCAAGGCCTGCCGGTTGCTTCAGATCTAAGACTACGGACTTTTTGTTGCGACCACTAATCGGCTCCGCCAGCTTAGGGTCCATCGCGCCGGGACGCTCAATGCGAATGACCTCGGCACCCATATCAGCCAACATCATGCCCCCCATCGGCCCGGGACCAATGCCTGCAAGCTCGATTATCGTGTACCCACTCAAGGTTCCCATAAACTGACTTCCTCAAAAATTGCGCTGATTAAAGGGCTCGTACTGATCGCCCAAACAATACCGACCAATAATCAGCTTCATGATTTCAGAGCTGCCAGCATAAATTGTCGCAATTTTGGCATCGGCCGATTGTCGACTGATAGGGTATTCATCCATAAAGCCTGCCCCACCGTGCAACTGCAGACCCTCGTCAGCTACGCGCTGCTGTAGTTCAGACGTCTTCAGCTTCGCCATCGCGGCGTCTTCAGCACTGAGCGTGCCCTCATTAAAGGCCAGCGCCGCCTGATCAACGTAACACTGCGTAATATCTAATTCGGCGCGAAGGTCCGCCATTTTAAACTGCGTATTCTGCATGACGGATAGCGGCTTACCAAAAACCTCACGCTCTTGCACGAACGTTGCCGTCAGATCCCAAGACAATTGCGCAGCCGCCAAGTAACCCATAGCTCCCAACAATCGTTCCTCTGCCAGCCCACTCATCAAATAATAGAAACCTTGATGTGCCTCACCTAAGACATTGGCCTTGGGTACTTTGACGTCGTTAAAAAACAACTCTGCCGTATCCTGCGCTTTCAGCCCCAATTTTTTTAGGTTTCGGCCTCGTTCAAATCCCTCCCAGCCGGATTCAACCAAGAACAAGGTCATTGCGTGCGGATTATTGTGTGGATCAGTTTTCGCAGCCACCACCACCAAATCACAGTTAATCCCGTTTGAAATATAGGTTTTTTGACCGTTGAGCACCCAGTGATCGTCTTGCTCTGTCGCGTGCGTTCGCATACCCGCTAAATTGCTACCCGCATCGGGCTCAGTCATCGCGACGGCCAGCACAATATCCCCCGACACGGCCCCGGGTATATAGCGCTGCATCTGCTCTTCCGTGCCGAAGCGAGTAATGTAAGGCGCGACAATTCTGCTATGCAACGAACCAAACCAGTCGCCGCATCGCGCATAAGCCAGCTCTTCAATAATCACCTGCTCCCAGCGGATATCGTAATCACCAAGACCACCAAAGCGCTCTTCTGGCCAGACCATTAAGAACCCCTTGTCACCAGCGGCCTTAAAGATGTCTCGATCCACAATGCCTTGCTCTCGAAAGCGCTCCATCTCCGGAACCACTTCCTCTGCAAGAAAACGCCGGTAAGCCTCTCGGAACATCTGCTGCTCTTCAGTAAATTTTCTAGTGAGCATCTCGGCTCCTTATCACTCTAAAATAGGGTAAAAACCCAACCACGATGGCGGCTGGATAACAGTCAATCGCTCAGTTTGCTATCAACTCAAAACACTCAGTCAGCGGAATCCGGATCGAGTACTTCTTGCAACTCGCGCTTCAAAAACTTCCCATTCGCGTTTCTCGGCAAGGGCTCGGCTAAAAACCAAATGTACTTGGGCACTTTGAAAGCGGCTAGACGAGAACCCATATGCTCTCGCAATCCAGGTGCATCGAGCATCGCATCCGGCTTCAGATGCACCGCGACACCAACTTCCTCGCCCAAGCGGTCATCGGGCACCGCAAAGGCAACCCCCTCTAGGATCGCCGGATGGGTGTACAAAGCACTTTCCACCTCCGCACCGTAAATATTCTCGCCGCCGCGCAATATCATGTCTTTCGCGCGATCGACCAGATAAAGAAACCCGTCCTCATCAAAGTAGCCGATGTCTCCAGTATGCAGCCAGCCATCAACAATGGTCTCAGACGTTGCCTCTGGGCGGTTCAAATAGCCCTTAATCACCGGGGCCCCCTTCACACAGAGCTCACCTTTCTCTCCAACGGGCAATGATTCGCCGGCCTCGTTGACGATCTTGCCCTCCAAGGTCGGCACTAACGGTCCACAACTCTCTGGGCGCGCCACAAACAAGTCGCCTGTCGTATAACTCGCAATGCCGCAGACCTCCGTCATGCCATAACCTTGCGCAGGCTTTGCTCGCTGAGTCTTCTCAACCACTTTGCTCGGTAAATCGGGATGCATGGCGGCTCCGCCGCCTCCTAACGAATTTAAACTCGAGGTATCGTAATCATGAAAATCGGGGTGTGCGAGCAGCTCCCGGGTCATCATGGGAACCGCACTGAGTGTATTGACCTTTTCGCGCTCGATCAGCTTTAACGCCTCTTCGATATCCCACTTGTACATCAGCACCAGCTTTCCGCCACCCACCGTGCCCCCTTGCATCACACAGTTATTCGCAGTGACATGAAACAACGGCGTAGCCACCAACGACGTAGGTGCCGGCGCTGAAACCGGCGCCTCAACCACCGCATCTCGATTCAGCGCTTGAGTGGTTGCAAATATTTGCCCCATAGCCGCTACATTCAGCACGTTGTGCACGCAGCCTCGATGCGTTAACTGAGCCCCCTTGGGACGCCCGGTGGTGCCGGAGGTGTAGAAAATACACGCATCATCATTCGCATCGATGGGCGTCATCACCAGCGCGCCTTCGACGCTCACCACATCGCGCCACTGCGTTGCTTGCACGGGCGGTGCGTCCTCCCTCACCGCCACCACCTTGATCTGTTTAAAACGGTCCGCGATTTGGGCAAATACCTCTAGTCGACGGTCATCAGCGATCAGCAACTTAGGCTCTGAATCCTCTAGCGCATAGGCCATTTCGTCCGCAACCCACCACGCATTCATACCGACCACGACAGCGCCTGCAGCGATGACTCCCCAGTAAGCCAATATCCACTCGGGGTAATTGCGCATTGCAATGGCGACCCGATCACCTTTGCCAATCCCCTGCGACGCAAGCCAGGCAGAGACGTTAGCCACCATCTGACCGGCTTCGGCATAGGTCAGGCGCTCATCACCGTAAACGATGTATTCCGCATCACCGTACCCCTGCCCCAGCAACCAAAGATCTCGAAGAGAGCCTGGCGCATGCTGATAGGCCTTCAACGTACACCCGTCTTGCTCAATCGTCGTGAGCTCGAGAAATGCTTGTGGCGCGGTAACCATTGCCACCGCCTTCCGATAATTGTCCATAACCTGACTCATACCTTTTGCTTCCTCCGTAGCACCGAGTGTGATGTGTTGTCCAAGTTGAATTGGTAAGCCCTCGCAAGATACCCTAACGACCCCGCGGCAACCAGTTCACAACGACACTATTCTGACCTGTATCATGCCAATCAAACGATCGGGTCAATTGCCAGACCTGAGTATCTGCGATCAACCCAAACGGGCCTCGTCCCGCAAAAAAGGAACCCCATGAGCGCACAAGAACTAGACCTGGAAAAACTTGAACCTTGGTTACGAGACAAAGTGCCTCCCTTCGAGGGCCCGTTATCCGCTGATAAATTCGCAGGCGGACAATCCAATCCCACTTTTAAATTGACTGCCGGCGCACAACACTACGTACTGCGACGCAAACCACCCGGCGAACTACTCGCATCAGCACATGCCGTCGATAGAGAGTTCCGCGTGCTCGATGCGCTGGCAAAAACAGACGTCCCCGTCCCTAAGGTGGTGGCACTCTGCGAGGACGACAGCCTGATTGGCTCTATGTTTTATGTAATGGAGCATTTAGAGGGCCGTATCTTTTGGGATCCAACCGTTCCAGAGGTGGGTGATGCAGATCGCGCCGCGATCTACGACGAAATGAACCGCGTCCTCGCTGCACTGCACTCAGTCGACGTCAATGCGGTTGGTCTCGCTGATTATGGCAAACCCGGTAATTACTACGCCCGGCAAATCGGACGTTGGACGAAGCAATACCGAGCCTCAGAAACTGAGCCGGTCGCCGAGATGGAAGCACTTATCGACTGGCTACCGGACAATATCCCCGCGGGGGGAGAAACTGTTGCGCTGGTGCACGGTGACTATCGGCTCGACAACATGATTTTTCATCCCACGGAGCCGAAAATTATTGGCATTCTCGATTGGGAGCTGTCCAC
>CAJQKG010000021.1 GCA_905478845.1 uncultured Luminiphilus sp. | reverse complement strand
TTTGCGGTGACAAGAGATTATGTGTTGTTTCCGCTCTTCCCTCTGACATTTGATTTTCAGAGAATGGAGAAGTTGGGTTCTCCCTTTGCCTTCGAACCCGAGGCCGGTGCGGTGATTGGCGTGTTAAAACGCGGCGCTCCTGTCAGTGAGATCCAATGGATTGAGGCGCCGGTCTGCTTCGTCTTTCATTACTTAAACGCATGGAACGAGGGCGAGCGGATCACCTTTGACGCCATCGACTTTGCGGTTGCGCCTAATTTTCCCGATACTGATGGCAATCTACCGAGGTTTGCTGAGGCTCAGGGCACATTGACTCGTTGGCGACTTGATTTAGCAACGTGCGCTGTCGAGCGCACGCCACTACTCGATCTGGCTTGCGAGTTTCCGCGCATCGATGATCGCTATGCCATGAGGCAGCATACGCAGGCTTTTCTGGCTACCGCGTCACAGCGACAGCGCGGCGACGGCGGATTGTTCCACGAAGTGACACATTTGAACCTAGAGAGTGGCGCAACCCAAGTGTGGGATGCAGGGGTGGGCAATGGCGTTTCTGAGCCGGTATTTGTGCCGCGTCATGCGAGTGCAAAAGAAGGAGAGGGATGGTTGCTGGTGACCGTCTACGACGCCACCAGACAGGCGTCCTCACTTGTCATCCTTGATGCCGCTGCCGTGTCAGGAGGACCGGTGGCCACCGCTAGATTGGACCACCGCATACCGTTTGGTTTTCATGGCAGTTGGCGCGCAAACTAATAAGCTGTGTTAAGACCTAAGTTGCACTGGCTAAACTCCCGCCAAGACGCAACAGACTGGGACCCGCGAAGGGCGCTTTTTCAGCGGATGCCCCTAGTTGCTGTCGGTGTTATGGCGTGCGTTGCTATAGGGGGCAGTGCTCTTACGTGAATAGCTCTTACGTGAATAGCTCTGACGTGACGTGCTCCGATGTGACGTGTGGGATTGCGACAGAGGCGTGTCATTGTCGGTGGATCGGCGATACACGATCCAACCCGCAATAGAGCGCATGGGGTTCAGGTATGCGCTCTTCGTAAGGTGTCGGAGCGTTTGTCTTCTCCCTCATGGTCCCAGCCCGGCGCTAACAGAAGGTAACGCACGCTATCTTGCCACCGCTGAGTTCGTTTCAGGTCCTTCAGTATCGTCGCGTACTCGCCGAAGGCGATGGCCGTTGGCCGAAAGGTATCAATGTTTTTGGTCAGGCCATAGCGCACCGGTTCTTCCTTGGTTTCTTCGCTGAAGGTTCCAAAGAGACGGTCCCAGATAATGAGGACACCTGCGTGATTACGATCTAAATACCGCACATTCGACCCATGATGTACACGGTGATGTGACGGGGTATTAAACAACCATTCGAACCAGTGGGGCATACGATCGATGGTCTCGGTGTGCAGCCAAAATTGATAGATCAGACTGACACTCATCATGGTCACGATCATTACCGGGTCAAAACCCAGCAGCGCCAACGGACACCAAAAAAGATATTTAAGGCAGCGTTCGCCCACGCCCTGCCGCAGCGCTGTGCCGTAGTTATAAAACTGCGAGTTATGGTGGGGCACATGACCTGCCCATAAAAAGCGGACCTCGTGGTTAGCGCGGTGAAAACTGTAATAGGTCAGATCATCAAGGAAAAAGAGTAGCAGCCACCACTGCGGCGCATGGTTAACAATCTCTTTAAAGGGGGAGGCTTCCCAGCAGATAAACATGAGCATCACACCCATGAGCTTGGGTAGCACATCAATGACAACCGTGAGCGCCATGACGCCCATGGAGGCAAAGAAGTCACGACGGTGATACAGCGGCAGTGCTTTCCGCCAGGCGATACACCACTCGAGCGTAAGCGCTGCCAAGAACACTGGCAGTGCGTAAACCACCCAATCGTTCTGCAGTATTGCAATGGCGTCAGTCACAATCTTATCCAACATTTAACGAGCTCTCTTCTGATCTGTTGTCAGTTTCTGCTGAGACAGGCCCGCGCCGCAGCTGAGTCAACTGAGCCATAATAGCGATCGCGATTTCCATGGCCGTTTTAGAGCCGATCGCCAAGCCGACGGGCGCGTGGAGCCGCTTTAGCGCGTCATCACTGAGCCCCAACTTGCGCAACCGCTCGAGCCGTTTTGCGGTAGTGCGGACCGACCCCAATGCTCCGACATACCAAGCGCTGGTCTCGAGTGCTTCCATCAACGCCATGTCGTCGACCCGCGGGTCATGACTGAGGGTAATGATGGCACACTGTTCGTCGTCTCCATACTGACGGACGACATCGTCAGGCAAGCCTAATACTTTTTGCACGCTAGGGCCTTGCCATTGATCCAGTGCCCATTCGCGCGAGTCGCCCAGTAAGACTTCGTAGTCCATCGCTAGGGCCAAGGTGCTAAGACTAGCGGCCAGCTGCCCAGCACCCACCAGGAGTAATCGATGTCGGGGTCCAAAACAGTGTTGCAGTCTCATCTCATCTTGTTGCAGTGCCGTAAATTGGGCGCTGGGCGCAAGGTGAGTCACTCCTGTTAAGAGATCCACTGATCTCGCCATAACCTGCCGTGCCATCACCGCCCCGAGCGCCTGTTCGATCCAGTCGACGTCTTTTTCATCGAGCTGTTGCACGGCAAGTTCCAGGCGGCCACCACAAGGCAACCCCCATTTTTCGTTGTCTTCTGCGGAGACCCCATACTCAGTGACATGAA